>CBDTVA010000034.1:0-13719 GCA_965363935.1 uncultured Gammaproteobacteria bacterium
ATTCCATCCTCGTACTTTCCTGATCCAATTTGAGCCCTGGCAAGTTCATACAAAGCGAAAATCCATTCCGGGGCAAGCCTGGGGTATTGTAAATACTTACAGGTTCCCGGGCTGAACGCTTCCAGATCATAGACGCCTGAACTGATAACTCACAGTGTCACGGTTTGTGCAATCTGAATATCCGTTATCATTAAAGCATTTTCAATAGCCAGATTTTAAATAAAAATATTTTATTTAAAATCTGGCATAATCTATATTCTTTTCGATTCAAAATTACCAGCATTTCTTTTATTCCTGAAAACTATCAAATTCCAAAAAATTTTACCGGCTGCACTGTATCCTGACTCATCTTTTCTAAAAAAATGAAATAAACCGTATTGTTTCAGATGTTCGATATAAACAGTGTATTTCCTTATCGCTATTCTATTCTTTTTGAGTTATCTTTACTTGGTTGATAAATTCAACGGTTTGTTGGTGCGGTTTTTCTATCACTTGGGTATGTCATTTTTTTGTCATGGGTGGATTATGAAGAGAAGGAAAATGATGAAAGTCCGGGTTCTCTGCTTGAAGAGAAAGGTTAAAGATAAATAATTAATGCTTCTTTTGGTAAAATATTTGGTAAAAAGTCTTGTAAAAACTCTTGTAAATATCAGGCTCCGCTATCTGGCTCTGTTCTTCGGGCTATCGACATTGGTTGCCTGTACGATAGTCGGACCGGATTATCAGGAGCCTGTTGTTGACTGGTTGCAGGAATGGCAACCGACAGCTTATGGGAACAAGAGTAAGAGCAAGAAAAATCAAATTGACACTCAATTCTGGTGGCAATTATTTAATGATCCTATTTTAAACAGGCTGATTGATGAGGCCAAAAAAGACAATCATTCTCTGAGAATCGCTGGGCTGAGAATTTTTGAAAGTCGTGCACTTCTTGGTATTGCCAGTAGTAGTATCTATCCTCAACTGCAACAGATGAATGGCGGTGCCAAATATGTAAATAATCAATTTCATGGGGGTAACGCAGCAAAAAGCAGCCAGAGTTTTACTAATTATCAGGCCGGATTCAATCTGGGATGGGAGCTGGATTTCTGGGGGCGTTTCCAGCGTGGCATCGAATCGGCTGATGCTGCGTTTTTTGCGTCAGTGACTAATCAGCAAGATATACAGGTTCTGCTTACAGCCCAGGTTGCTAATGCCTATTTTATTTATCGTACAACACAGGCCCGCATTGCAATCGCACACGAGAATGGCAATATTCAAAAACGCAGTTTTGAAATCACGACTAATTTATTTAATAGTGGAGAAGCATCGGAGCTGGATTTACAGCAGGCAAAAACACAATATTTATCAACTTTATCCACTATTCCTGAATTAGAAATATCACTCGTTCAAACGCGTAATGCTCTCGCAGTCCTTGTAGGAAAGGCACCCGGTGTGATTCCAGAACTGGAAATGACCGCATCGGAATACAATTGGCCTGTTATTTCACCCAAGCATATTCAATACATTCCTGCAAATTTACTGACTCGTCGTCCGGATATACGTACAGCGGCCTGGCAGGTAGCGGCTCAATCCGCCCAGATTGGCGTGGCCAAAGCAGATTATTATCCCGCGATTTCACTGATTGGTACTATCGGTTGGTCAGGGAGTGATCTGTCCGGCAGCTCAGATAGAGGCAGCCTGATAATTGGCCCCGGTTTTACCTGGAATATCCTGGATTACGACCGTATTGAAAACAATGTACGTGTACAGGATTCTCTTCTGCAGCAGTTAATTGAACAGTATCAAAATCTGGTCTTACAAGCCGCCAAAGAAGTCGATGATGCTTCCTATAGCTTATTGAAAACAAATGAACAAAAGTTATTAATTGATAAAAGTCTTAAATCATCACAGCGTGCTCTGAATCTTGCTAATACGCGGTATCGTGAAGGCTATGCAGATTTTCAGCGTGTACTTGATGCTCAGCGTGCCATGTTTTCTCAGGCCGAACGAAAAGTGATCAATCAAGGCAGTTATATTGCGGCAATCATTAGTTTGTATAAGAGCATGGGAGGAGGATGGACTGCAATGCCGAACGATCAATTGATCCCGGCTAAAGTGAAAGAAACAATGCAAGAACGTACGGATTGGGGAGATTTATTATCGACACCATTGTATGAGCCAACAAATTCACCAGCAAATACGGATCCAGCAGATGTCCCAAAGAAAAAATCATCATTGGTAAATGAGGCTTCGCAGCATGAGTGACAAAGAACAAAAACAAGAATCGGATGAAACTGGCCTGGATGCAAATAAGATTGATGAGCATGAAGAAGGTGTTGAAGAAGAGAGCGCAGCAAAAAAATCGGTTAAAAAAGGCACCGTTCTTATTTTGGTCATGATCATATTGAGTCTGATCTGGTATCTGGTGTCTGATAGATATACGCCTTATACTCAACAAGCCCGTCTTGATGGCTATGTCGTTGGCGTCAGCTCCGAAGTGTCTGGTGTTGTCAGTCAGATATGGGTTAAGAATAATCAAACGATTGAAGTAGGACAGCCATTATTTGAAATTCAACGCTCTCAATATGAAATCTCTTTAAATCAGACTCGTTCCGAACTGGAAAATGTACAGCGTCAGATCGCTGCCAGTGCCGCCGGTGTTGAATCGGCTCAATCTAATTTGCTTGCAGCAGAGGCAAACAAAAAGAAAGCAGAGCAGGATGTGGTTCGCTTAGAACGCCTGTATAAAAAAGATCCCGGTGCTATTTCTGTTCGTCGGCTGGAATCATCACAGGCATCATTTGAACAAGCTCAGGCAAAAGTATCTGGTGCTGAAGCCGAAGTTGCACGTGCTATCGAACAAAAAGGCGGGGAGGGTGAGAATAATGCTAAGTTAAAAAGTGCTCTCAGTGCTGTGGATAAAGCAGAACTCGATCTCAAGCACACAGTGACCCGCGCTTCGTCTCGTGGAATTATCACTGATTTACGCACGGATGTTGGTCAGTATGCCAATGCCGGTAATCCAGTGATGACTATCATTTCTGTCCATGATATCTGGATTAATGCGGAGTTTACTGAGAATAATCTGGGACATATGAAAATTGGCACACCGGTTGAGCTGGTAATCGATGCAATACCAGGAAAAGTCTTTTCTGGAACAGTTCGTAGTATTGGTCTAGGTGTTGCTGTGGGACAAGATCCGCCTCCAGGCACTTTACCCACAATTGAAAATAATCGTGACTGGTTGCGTCAGTCACAACGCTTTCCTGTCATCATCGCATTTGATATAAAGCAGACTGAATCGTTAAAAAAATTCATTCGTATCGGGGGACAGGCTGAAGTCATCGCTTTTACCGAGGGCCATACTATTTTAAATAGCCTCGCTAAATTCTATATTCGTGTAATGAGTTGGTTTTCTTATGCCTATTAAACTGAATATTATGGTGAAAATCTCATCTAAGAAGGTATTACTCTAGGTGCATATTCAAGCAAGACGGATTTTTCGTTTAAGCTTAACACCTGCTATGGCATTAGCTGTTGCTTATGCCATACCAATCCCATTGCCTTTTATTGCCCCCCTGTTTGCTTTTTTTCTGACCGCTATGCCGGGTTCGCCACTGGAAGTAAAGAAGTTGCTGGGACTCTTACTGCTGGTGATTATGACTCTGGGAATGGGCCAACTGCTTATTCCTATGCTGATAAACTATCAAGTGACTGCATTATTGCTGGTTCTCATTGGGTTGTATCTTAGTTCATACCTCACTGTCAATCTCAACAAGAATTTGCCCGGTGCTTTTCTTGCTATGGGGGTGACAATGATCTCTGCTGCCGGGACGGTCAGTTATAGTCTTTCAACGATGATTATTCAGGCTTTAGTTTTAGGTATCACCATTGCTGCAATATGTCACTCGCTTATTTATCTATTGTTTCCAGAAGATCCCCCTCAAAAATCATCACCAGAAGATAATCAGTCTATAGATCAGGAAAAAGATCAACCTTCTACTGAGGTAAAAAATGCAGTTCAATCTAACTGGATTGCAATTCGCAGTACATTAATCGTCTTTCCAGCCTATTTACTACTCTTAAGCAATCCGATGGTGTACTTGCCTATTGCGATGAAGGCCGTTTTACTCAGTCAGCAAAGTTCTACTCTCGATGCTAAAAGTGCCGGTTGGGAATTGATTGGTTCGACATTTCTTGGCGGTCTGTTTGCGGTATTATTTTGGAGCGCATTAGGAATATGGACAAATTTATGGATGTTCTTTTTGTGGATGTTACTTTTTGGTCTTTACGTTTCCTGTAAAATTTATCAGCTTATTCCTGGCCGTTTTCCGGCATCATTTTGGCTTAACACTGTCGTAACGATGTTAATTATGGTAGGACCTGCCGTTGAGGATAGTGCCAATGGTAAAGATGTTTATGCGGCTTTTTTTAGTCGCTCAGTGTTATTAATTTTAATTACTCTTTATGCTCTATTAGCCGTTTATTTTCTGGAATATGTAAACTCACACTACAGGAACCGTGTTTATGTTAAGTAATCTTTTGTTAGGTTTTTCCGTTATGGTTCTGTGTTTAATGTTACAAATCATTCTCTTGATTTATGCCATCCGTTATTATTTTTAGCTGGATATTTCTATGGCTATAAAATGCTCTTATTAGCCATTATTATCGGCTTCCATATTTTTCGTTCTTCTCGATAATTATCAGAAAATTGTTTTTTATTTTTCTGATTGAAAATTAGCAAAACTTCTTTTATCCTAGGAAACTATGAAATATTGTTGTGAATGTGCTTCACCCGTCATAGTAAAAATACCTGAAGGCGATACTTTTCCGCGGTATGTTTGTGAACATTGTCATACTATTCACTATCAAAATCCAAAAATTATTACCGGCTGCATTGCTACCTGGGAAGAAAAAATATTGCTTTGCCGGCGTGCTATTGAACCGCGCTATGGTAAATGGACTTTGCCCGCCGGGTTTATGGAGAACAATGAAACCACACAACAGGGTGCCGCTCGTGAAACCCTGGAGGAAGCACAGGCAGTCGTTTCAGATTTACAACTGTTCGGTGTTTTTAATATCCCTCATATCAGTCAGGTTTATATGATGTTTCATGGTCACGCAACCAATGACTTTTGTGCACCCACTCATGAAAGCCTGGAAGCACATTTCTTTAATGAAGAAAATATCCCCTGGAATGAACTGGCTTTTCCCACAGTTCATGAATGTCTGAAATTATATTTTGCCGATAAAAAAAATCATCAGCTCACGGTGCATTTCGGTGATATTCTTCGTGATAAACAAAATAAAGTGGCTATCCGCCGATATTCGTAATAAACTGAAAAAATTATACCAATAACAAAATCACAGGTTTTTTGCCGTAACCCGAGCGGATGTCTGCCGGTAATTATACCAGCTACCTTACTCAGGAGAATTTTATGCAACGCAGAATCTTTCTTAAAGGCAGTTTAGTCACCGGATTTATCAGCCTGGTTGCAAGCAGTGCCTTATTGCTACCGGCTAAATTACTGGCTGCCTGGAATAAAGCGGCTTTTCAGGCAAAAGACATGGACTCTGCCAATGCTGCACTGGGTGATACCGCATCTGCAGTAGAATCTGATCGAGTGCACATTGATGCTAAAGATATTGCTGAAAATGCAGCCGTTGTGCCGATTAAAATATCCACTGATATTGAAAATGCTGAATCTATTCGTTTATACGTTGAAAAAAATCCCACCCCGCTTATTGCAACCTTCAAGCTAACAAAATATACCGATAATTTTGTCTTCATTCGCGTTAAGATGCGTGAAACATCTAATATTATTGCCATGGTCCAGACGGGTGAGCAGTTGTATATGACAAAAAAGGCAATTAAAGTCACCGCTGGTGGATGTGGTGGTTAACTTGCGTTAGCAAAGAGTTGGTAAGTAAATGTAATAAACGTGAGGATTACACTATGGCCAAGAAAAAAATCAAGCTGCGTGCCAGACTGAAAGATGGCATCATTACGGTCAAAGCCCTGATCAAACATCCAATGGAAACAGGACTGAGAAAAAATAAAGAAACCGGTGAGATAATACCTGCCCATCATATTACACAAGTCACCTGCCGGCATAAAAATGAGTTGCTCTTTAGCACCCAATGGGGACCCGGTGTATCAAAAAATCCCTTTATTTCTTTTTACCTAAAAGGGATAGATAAGGGGGAAATACTAACCCTGGCCTATATTGATAATAAAGACCAGACAGATTCCGCAGATGCAGAAATCAAGTAAAACTATGCAATGAATAAACCTCTACTGAGCGCATGAGTCTTTAACTTTATGATGCAGCCCTTACTTTGAGCTATGGCATGTTAGCAGGGCAGGATGTTAAATACGACCCCGAATTTATGGATGAACATTAATTACAAATGCTTTTGCGTCAGGCTTCCAGTCAGGTAATACTATGCGTTTGGCCGCATGATTATTTAATACAAACTCATGCACAGCAGGCCGGTGAGTGTGACCATGAATCAGGGTATTGACTCCTTGTTCTGACATGATTTTTGCAACTGTTTCCTGGTTAACATCCATAATGTCAGCCTGTTTTTCCTGCCCGCGCTGTGTGCTTTTTTCTCTTATTGCCCGGGCAATACTGATCCGCTCTGAAATAGTTTTGCACAGAAACTCTTTTTGCCAGGCCGGATCACGCACCACTTTTCGAAATTGTAAATAATCGCTATCATCCGTGCAAAAAACATCACCATGAGAGAGTAATAGTGTTTGCTGATTGATTTTCAGATGATACAAATCGGGAATTAATTTGCCGCCGGTCGCCTGCTCAAAAGCTGAACCCATTAAAAAATCACGATTACCGTGCATAATGTAAAGCCGGATACCATTATCGGTTATTTGTTTTAACAGCTTAATTGTGTGTTGGTAAAGGGGGATCGAAGCATCGTCGCCTATCCAGACTTCAAACAGATCCCCCAGAATATAGAGTGCGTCAATTTCTGAAGGATTGTCCAGGCAGGAAATAATGAATTGATTAAAACAGTCCTGAATATCAGGTTGTTGGGGATCCAGATGCAGATCGGAAATAAAGAGTGTTTTCATGTAAAGAGAATTGCCCGCGTTCTGTTATTTCATTGATCTTGAAAATGCTCTTGTGAAAACGGGCAAAGCTAATACTAATGACTCAGCGTTATTCAATAGTCACTTTTTCAATCATAACATCTTCAGCCGGCACGTCAGAATGGGAACCGGAATTACCGGTTTTGACCACTTTAATGGCATCAACAACGTCCATGCCATCAGTGACTTTAGCAAACACACAGTAACCCCAGCCATCCGCTGTTTCATTACGGAAGTTCAGGAAGGCGTTGTCTTTCACATTGATAAAAAACTGTGAAGAGGCAGAATGGGGATCGGGAGTTCTTGCCATGGCAAGAGTGCCGCGCTCATTGGTCAGGCCATTGCTGGCTTCATTTTTGATTTTAGTACGGGTCTCTTTTTCATTCATGCCAGCTTCCATGCCGCCGCCCTGGATCATAAAACCATCGATCACGCGATGGAATATTGTACCGTCATAAAAGCCGTCTTTAATATACTGCTCAAAATTGGCACAGGTTTCCGGAGCTTTTTCAGTGTCCAGTTCTATGCTTATCGTGCCATAATTTGTTTGCATTTTTATCATAATATTTCCATTTTTTGATAGAATTTTGGGTTCTTGTTTTCATCTTGGGGACAATAAACAAAAAAATCAAGGTTTTCTATAAGTGTTAACTATATGAAAAGCTTTATTATTTCAACACCAAATTGCTCTATTATTTGATTAAGGTGACATCTTCAATATAAATCGGATCAACAGGGATATTTTGCTGACCGGCAGTCTTGGTCGTTTTGACTTTGGCAATTTTGTCTACCACGTCCATACCCTTTGTTACCTTACCAAATACGGTATAACCCCAGCCATTCATGGATTTACGCGTGTGGTTTAAAAAATCATTATTTTTCAGGTTAATGAAAAACTGAGCGGTAGCAGAGTGAGGGTCACGGGTTCTTGCCATGGCTATGGTACCCCGATCGTTTTTCAGACCGTTATCCGCTTCATTTTGAATGGGACTCAAGGTTTTTTTACGATCCTGGGCATTGGTAAAGCCGCCGCCCTGGATCATAAAACCATCTATTACCCGGTGGAATATGGTCTTTTTGTAGAAATTCATTTCAGCATAATTAACAAAATTTTTAACTGTTTCAGGCGCTTTGTCCGGATAAAGCTCAAGGAATATATCGCCTTTATTAGTGATCACCTTTACTTTTACCGGATCTGCAGCAAAGCTGACCGAACTCATGCTTAATAGAAAGAAAGCTAAAATTAAAACTTTGAAATTTGTCATTACTTTGAAATTTGTCATTATAGGCACCTTATTTTGTGTTAAACCCAGTATCTGAAATAATCCTGTTGTTAAAAGACAGGGATAAAACTTCACAGAGAGTTTTGTTGCTCAATAAATGTTTCGGCTTTTTTGGGCAGAAAGTGACTTCGAGAAGCTGCTTAGGAATGTTAAAGTTCTTTATTTTTCATTCCTTATCTGCCCGTCCGGGTGAAGTTTTATCAATATAATGGATTTAATGACATGATTAAAGAGTAATGATTTATTTTTGTCTGTTAATTCTTTAAAATCACCCGTACTTGCGCCGATTAAGTCTGTCATGTGTTTGCCTGGTCGCATAAACCCAGAATTTTACGGAAATTGTATAAAAAATGAGCGATACCGAAAAGCAATCTGCTGAAACAAAAGTTGTCAGTAATTTTATTCGTCATATTATTAATGATGATATCAGTCAAAACAAAAATAATGGCAAGGTTGTGACTCGTTTTCCACCCGAACCCAATGGCTATCTGCATATTGGCCATGCTAAATCCATTTGCCTGAATTTTGGTCTTGCCCGGGATTATAACGGAGTCTGTAATTTACGCTTTGATGATACCAATCCTGAAAAAGAAGAGATGGAATATATTGATTCCATTAAAGAGGATGTTTCCTGGTTGGGCTTCGAGTGGTCAGGCGAACCAAAATACGCTTCAGATTACTTTGCCAGGCTATATGACTATGCTATTGAGCTGATCAAACTGGGCAAGGCTTATGTCTGTTCCTTATCACCGGAAGAGTCACGGGAATATCGCGGCTCTTTAACTTCGCCGGGTAAAAACAGTCCGTTTCGTGATCAGAGTGTCGAAGAAAACCTGGAATTGTTTGCAGCTATGAAAAACGGCCTGTTTGAGGAAGGCGAGAAAGTGCTGCGTGCCAAAATTGACATGACTTCACCCAATATTAATATGCGTGATCCGGTCATCTATCGTATTCGCAAAGTCGAACATCATCAGACCGGAAATGAATGGTGTATTTACCCGATGTATGATTATACCCATTGTCTTTCGGATGCTATTGAAGGCATTACCCATTCCTTGTGTACCCTGGAATTTGAAGATCACCGGCCATTGTATGATTGGGTTCTGGATCAACTGCAAACGCCAAGTCATCCGCAGCAGATTGAATTTGCCCGGTTAAATCTGAACTACACCATTACCAGCAAACGCAAGTTAAAGTTGCTGGTGGATGACAGGCATGTATCAGGCTGGGATGATCCCCGCATGCCGACCATTGCAGGTTTGCGTCGTCGTGGTTATACTCCGGCATCCATTCGTGATTTCTGCGATCGAATTGGGGTTACCAAAGTTGATGGCGTGGTCGATATGAGCACCCTGGAATTTTGTATCCGTGAGGATCTGGAGCACACTGCCGCGAGGGCCATGTGTGTGCTGAACCCCCTTAAAGTTGTGATCGATAGTTATCCACAAGATCAAGTTGAAGAACTGTCAGCACCCAGACACCCCAAAGATGATTCCATGGGGAATCGGACGCTGAAAATGACCCGGGTTATTTATATCGACAAAAGTGACTTTGAAGAAATGCCGCCGCCAAAATACAGACGCTTGTCGGTTGATAAGGAAGTGCGTTTAAGAAATTCTTATGTTATTAAATGCAATGAAGTCATTAAGGATGAACAGGGCGAAGTGATTGAGTTGCGCTGTACCCATGATCCCGATACTCTGGGCAAAAAGCCTGAAGGACGCAAGGTAAAAGGGGTGATTCACTGGGTTTCAGAGCAATACAGCGTACCCACAGAAGTTCGTTTGTATGATCGTCTTTTTGCAGTAGAAAATCCTGATGAAACGGCGAAAAATCACGTAGATGACGACAGTCATTTTCTGGATTTTTTGAATCCGGATTCGCTGACTGTTATGGACAATGCGCGTGCTGAAATGTCATTGGCCGATGCCCGTCCCGGTAATTCTTATCAGTTTGAACGGGAAGGATATTTCACCACGGATCCAGATTCTGGCAGCGACAAACTGATTTTTAATCGTACAGTTGGTTTAAGAGACTCCTGGGCTAAAATTGAGAAGAACAATTAAAGAAGAACCATTATGTTATACGTGCAAAATTCATTAAGCAGCAAAAAAGAACTCTTTACCCCGATCCATCCCGGTAAGGTGAGTATGTATGTGTGCGGTATGACCGTTTATGATTATTGCCATATTGGTCATGCGCGGGTATTAGTAGTATTCGATGTCATTAGCCGTTATTTAGGTAAAATTTATGGTGACGATAATGTCACCTATGTGCGTAATATTACCGATATCGATGATAAAATCATTGCCCGGGCAATTGAAAATGGTGAAGATATTAGCACTCTGACCCATCGTTATATTGCTGCCATGCATGAAGATGCGGATGCACTGGGTGTCAAACGCCCTGATATTGAGCCGCGTGCAACAGAACATATCGATCAAATAGTGGATATGATTCAGACTTTGATCAATAAAGGTATTGCCTATCAGGCAGATAATGGTGATGTATATTATCAGGTCAATAAATTTGCCAATTATGGCAAACTGGCGAAAAAAAATCTGGCTGATCTACAATCCGGCAGTCGGGTTGAAGTGGAGCAGTCTAAGCGTGATCCGCTGGATTTTGTGCTCTGGAAAATGGCCAAGCCGGGGGAACCCAGCTGGGATTCGCCCTGGGGTAAAGGGCGTCCGGGCTGGCATATTGAATGTTCTGCCATGTCGGTCAACTGCCTGGGTGATCATTTTGATATTCATGGCGGCGGACTGGATCTGAAATTTCCCCATCACGAAAATGAAATTGCCCAGTCTGAAGCATGTACCGGGCATAAATTTGTTAATTACTGGCTGCATAATGGCTTTGTGCGTGTTGATGATGAAAAAATGTCCAAGTCTCTGGGTAATTTCTTTATTATCCGCGATGTGCTAAAAGCCTATGCACCGGAAGTGATTCGATACTTTATTCTGAACAGCCATTACCAAAGCCCGCTCAATTATTCCGATGAAAATCTGGACAAGGCCAAAGCCTCATTAACGACTTTATATCAGGCTCTTCTGGATGTTGATAGCTCTGCAGATAAAGAAAGTACTGCTGATTTGGCATTGGATGATAAGGATAAATATGTCCAGCGCTTTGTTCAGGCCATGGATGATGATTTTAATACCCCAATGGCTATTGCTGTTTTGTTTGATATGAGCCATGAACTGAATCGACTGAAATCCAGCGATCCTGAGCAGGCCGGACGCCTGGCAATGCAAATGAAAAAAATGGCTAAACTATTGGGTCTGCTGGAAAATGATGCACAACAGTTTTTGCAGGGCAGTATCTCGGAAGGTGGTTTGGCGGATGATGAAATTGCAACATTGATTGAGCAGCGTACCACGGCAAGGCAGGAAAAGAACTGGGCCGAATGTGATCGGATTCGAGATGTTCTGGATGCTGCCGATATCTTGTTAGAAGATACCTCGGAAGGGACCCGCTGGCGTCGCAAGTAACACTTATTGAGCGGACAGATTAAGAGTATAAATCAACAAAACAGGTACCTGAAAAATCAGCAGGGCGCTTTTGTGGACAATTTTTTCAAGCCCTTGAGAGTGAAAGATACTTTGGGGAGAACCGGCGCTATGCTCTCTTTGAGAAAAGTTTTCATGGCTGTTTTGTACGAGTAAATTTGCCACAGCTCTGGCAGCCAGCTCGGCAATAAAGGACAACAGGATGATCATCGCCAGTATGTTAAATTTCGGGAATAATGAATACTCAATTCCGGTATAATTAGCCAGCCAGGCATAAAGCACGGCACTCCCGGCAATGGCCTGCAGTGGTAAAATCAAAGCGATAAAGCGGTTAATCACAGGTATCAGGGGGAGCAGGACGCTGACCACAAACAGAGTATTAATCAGTCCCATGGTCTGGCCACCTGTTGCATTGAGTAAATTGCTCAGGGTAGGCAGAACCCGCTCTCCTGCCTGGTTATAGCTTTCCAGGCCATATAGGACAGGGTATGTCATATAAATTAAAGCCACCAGTAAAAGCACATGGATGAAAGGAGAACCAATATGCTTTGCTATCCAGTAAGAGCCTGAGACGTGTTCGATTTTGTGCAGAAAATGTTGATAAGCCAGCTCAAAACTGATGACCATTAACGAGTATAATAATGTCGCCAGAAGTAGCGTCGGGTGAAACAGTACATCGTAGTAATTCATAGCAGCCCTTGGGTAAATTTTGCAGCCTTCAGGGAATAATAGACCATCTTAATCTATGTCAGTGAAAAAAAGAAAAAATTCTACCAGGAAAAGATCAGCCAAAAAATCATTCATAAGTAGTGTGGGGCGATGGCTAAAAAAAATGCTGCTATTGAGCATTGTTTTAGGGACTCTTTTTCTTGGCCTCTATACGTTATACCTGAATGGTATTATCAAAGAGAAATTTGAGGGCAGACGCTGGGCTATTCCGGCTAAAGTCTATGCGCGTTCACTGGAACTTTATCCCGGTGTGATGGTTTCTGCCAATCAATTTGAAAAAGAGCTGCAGCTTGCAGGCTATCGTAAAGATAAAAAATCCTCCACTCAGGGCAGTTTTTCACGTAGCGGTCAACGTATAGATGTCGTCACACGTCAATTTCATTTTCCTGATGGTGAAGAGCTAAGCCATAAATTACGTCTTAAGTTTAGTCAGTCCAGTGTTAAATCTATATATGACCTGGAGCAGCGCCGTAATCTGTCCCTGGTCCGTCTTGATCCGGCGCTTATCGGCAGCATTCACCCTAAATTACATGAAGACAGGCTGTTATTGAGTCATGATGAAATTCCGCAAAAATTAAAAGATGCGTTATTGGCAATGGAAGATCGTAATTTTTACCAGCACTATGGTGTCGACCCCAAGGGTATTACCAGAGCCATCTGGATCAATGTGAAAGCAGGTGCCACAGTTCAGGGAGGCAGTACCCTGACTCAACAATTGGTAAAAAACTACTTT
The DNA here is from genome assembly GCA_965363935.1 of uncultured Gammaproteobacteria bacterium. GTDB lineage: Bacteria > Pseudomonadota > Gammaproteobacteria > GRL18 > GRL18 > CBDTVA01. The sequence continues at coordinate 13,351 of CBDTVA010000034.1, forward strand.
CTTACCAGTGAACGCACCCTGATCCGCAAGATAAATGAAGCGATTATGTCCTTGCTGCTGGAATACCACTACAGTAAAGATGAAATTCTGACCGCCTATATCAATGAAGTGTATCTGGGACAGGATGGCAGACGCGCCATTCATGGCTTTGCACTGGGCAGTGAGTACTACTTTAAACGTCCTATAAGCCAACTGAGCGTGCCGCAAATTGCTCTTCTGGCCGGTCTGGTCAAGGGGCCCTCTTATTTTAATCCCAGAAATCATGAACAGCGGGCGATCAAACGTCGCAATACAGTGCTGAAAGTCATGCTGGATCAAGGCTTGATTAGCCAGGACGGATTTCACAAAGCCGCCCAAACCGATCTGGGA
>CBDTVA010000035.1:0-13659 GCA_965363935.1 uncultured Gammaproteobacteria bacterium
AGCTATCTCCGCGCTCTGGCAGGCCACTTTAAAATCCCTGAATCTGGATCATTTTCTAATGCATCCGGAAGAAATGCTTGATATGTCCCCTGATCGTGCTGAGGATATGCTGTCCCGACAGATATCTGAAAGTGTCACAGAGGAGGCCAGCAAATCACTAATACACAAACAGATACAAAAAGAATCCAGAAATATTTTGGGACATCTGCTGGATAATATAGGCCACAAATTGACTCTGAGTGGTTTTATCAAGGCCATTACGGGTATCGACCTGATGGAGGATATCCGTCCGGTTCTACTGAGATATTTATCTTCTTACCTGGATCAGGGTATGGCTGCCTGGCATCCTATTGATCGGGAACAGGGATTTTATTATAGCTGGAAACAAAGTGCTCAGGACGATCTGGCCTGGATTTTTGAAGGTTTCGATGACTGGACTGATAATCTGAATTCCCTTCCCGATGACCCAATGGATACTATTATTCAGGAACTGCATCGCCAGGGAATAGCCACACAGCGCTGGACCGGTTATCTGCAGCGACTGGCACTGGAACTTCCGGGCTGGTCCGGCATGTTTCTGTGGCGGCATGCTCACCCCGGTTATGATGGTCAGACCTACCCCGTAAATATGCTCGATTATCTGGCCGTGCGTCTGGTACTGGAACGCCTCTTTGCGCAACGTATCTGCAGCGAGTATTGGCGTATTGAAGCCAGTCTGGATACCCTGAGATATTACTTTCGCCACCGCAGTTCCGATTTTCTGGTTCGCTACGCATTGCAAAATGAGCGTTTGCCCGAGTATCTGGCCACTTTGTCTGCCCATCAGATTGAGCGGGCCAAAACCGATTTTTCCGACAATAATAACTGGCTTAAACTGGCGAATATGATCTGGACCTGGCAGCATAGTCCGGTGGGTACCCGCGCTCCAGGGTATCGGGTCAGCCAGCATGCCTGGCCTCTGTTTCGTCTGTTCCAGCATTTGGGTATGAGTGCTTCGGATGTCACTCTGCTGGAAGCAGCACAGCTCGATGAAATCTTTGCTATCATCAAGCAGATGGATGGTGACAAAAGCAGTTTTATCTGGCTGCAGGCCTATGAGCATCATTACCGGGAGAAATACTTCAATGCCCTGGTCAATAATGAAGGTCGAGGACGCTGGAAACAACGCAACTATCAACACAAGGACCGGCCTGATGCCCAGCTGGTTTTTTGTATGGATGATCGGGAAGAAGGCATTCGCCGCCATCTTGAAGAGTTGAACCCCAACATTGAAACCTTTGGTGCAGCGGCTTTCTTTGGTCTGCCCATTAACTGGCGTGGCCTGGATGATGAACAGGTCACTGCCCTGTGTCCGGTAGTTGTTACACCAACCCATGAATTACAGGAAGTCGCCCGGGAAGGTCAGGAAACTTTGTTAGCACAGCATAAACAAAGGCGCAACTGGCGATATAAAATAAAAGCTCTGATCCATCAGGAAACTCGTCGTAACCTGTTCAGTTCCGCCGTCCTGATGGCACTTTCAGCGCCTGTCTCATTACTGACTCTGGCTGGTAAAGTATTTGCCCCCAGGCAAACCGGTGAGCTGGCTGAATCATTGCGGGATCAATTTGATTTACTGGTGCCAAGCAAGGTTGCGGTCAATTGTGATCATCCCAAACAGGAACCAACTCCCGAGGATCAGCAGCTGGGCTATAGCGACTCCGAACAGGCAGACAAAGTCGAAGGTTTTCTGCGCATGATCGGATTGATCAATGGATTTTCCCCCTTTATTGTCCTGTTAGGTCATGGCTCTATCAGTCAGAATAACCCACATCTGGCCGCCTATGACTGCGGAGCCTGTAGCGGCCGCCACAGTGGTCCCAATGCCCGTAGTTTTGCTGCTATGGCTAATCGCCCTGAAATACGTGCCGCATTAAAAGAACGTGGAATTGAGATACCTCAAGACACCTGGTTTCTGGGTGCTGAACACAATACCTGTGATGAAAAGCTGAGCTGGTATGATACTGATTTAATACCGGCTTCGCTGCACAGTGCTTTTGCGCAGCTGCAGCAGCAAGTCTATGAATCCAGTAAAGATTCTGCCCATGAACGTTGTCGCCGACTGGCTTCTGCCCCCAGAGATCCTTCCAGAGAGCAGGCGCTAAAGCACATAATCGGCCGCTCCTACGACTTCAGTCAGGCTCGTCCTGAATTGGGTCATGCAACCAATGCGATCGCCTTTATTGGCCGTCGCAGTGCTACTCAGGGTGCCTTTTTTGATCGCAGAATATTCCTCATCTCCTATGATCCGAGCACCGATCCTGAGGGTGAAATACTGGAAAAAATTCTTCTGGCAGCAGGACCGGTCGGTGCAGGTATCAGTCTGGAATACTATTTTTCTACCGTGGACAACGAACACTATGGCAGTGGCTCCAAAATCACTCACAATGTCAATGGTCTGTTTGGCGTCATGGATGGCAGCAGTGGCGATCTAAGAACCGGATTACCGAGACAGATGATTGAAATTCATGAAGCCATGCGCCTGCAAATTGTCGTGGAACACAGTGAAGCCGTATTAACCCGTATTTATCTGGCCCAGCCGATACTGCAGGAACTCATTGGCAAAGGCTGGATTTTACTCAGCGTTAAAGATCCTGAAAGTGACAAAATCAGTGTTTTCAAACCGGATACCGGTTTTGTTCCCTGGCAGGGAAAGCGGGAAAAACTGCCACAGGTCGCTGCTTCAGCGCAATGGTACAAAGGACACTCAAATGCACTGGACCTGGCACTGATCACCCAACCTGAGGGTGACCAGGTGCGAGGCCGTCAAATAGTAAGTCAAACTACAGGAGCTAACGGATGAATGAAGCCAATTCACTACTCAAGGCTTTTGTCTGGTTAATTCCGTTTCTACCCATGCTGGCCGCACTGGTGATCGGCATTGGTTTTATCAGCGGTAAAAACCGGGGGGAACAAGGCGAAAAACAAACCTCTCTGATAGCCAATGGTGCAGCCCTGCTGTCTTTACTGGTGGTACTGGCCGTTGATTTACACGCTCTGGTACATGGGGTACCCGGGCATCTGGAACTGGCACAATGGTTCCAAAGTGGTGATTACCAGGTCAACCTGAGCTTTAACCTGGATCGACTGGCTCTGGTTATGATGACACTGGTGGCCGTTATTTCTGTTTTAATGATCCGCTTTTCTGTCAATTATATGCATCGTGAAGACGGATATCAGCGCTTTTTTATGATCCTGAGCCTGTTTATGGGCGCCATGTTACTGATTGTTATGGCCGGCAATGTGGTGCTCACTTTCACCGGCTGGGAACTGGCCGGGGTCAGTTCCTATTTATTAATTGCCTATGTCTATGATCGCCCTGTGGCAATCCAGAATGCCACCCGGGTTTTTGTTACCAATCGTATTGGCGACGCCGGCTTTATTATTGCCATTTTTCTTTCCTTTCATCTGCTCAAGACCCTGGAATGGTCAGAAATTCTCAATGCCGCCAATTCTTTAACGCCACTGGGCAGTAATATTCTGGCTGGAACGTTCCTGTTAGCTGCTATGGTAAAATCTGCTCAGGTACCCTTTGCTCCCTGGATTGCCAGAGCACTGGAAGGGCCAACACCTTCAAGTGCCATATTTTATGGTTCATTAATGGTCCATGCCGGAGTCTATCTGATTATTCGTCTGCAGCCTGTGCTGGAGCACTCACCGGTCATTATGAGTATGCTGACTTTTATCGGCCTGCTAACAGCTCTGTACGGTTTTTTCAGCAATCTGGTGCAAACGGATGTGAAAAGCAATCTGATCTTTTCCACAACCTCACAGGTTGGCCTGATGTTTTTCAGCTGCGGTATGGGCTGGTTTGATCTGGCCAGCTGGCATATGGTATTGCATGCTATCTGGCGAGCCTATCAATTCCTGCATGCGCCGGCCATGATGCATCTTATGGTTCGAAATACCCGTCCGGTCAAACCCTTATTAAAGCGCCAGGGCTGGCTATACACTGCCAGTTTGCATCGCTTCTGGCTGGATCCCATGGCAGACTGGTTAATAGTGAAGCCTGTTAAAAGCATTGCCCATGATATTGAACGTTTTGATGAAAAAGTGGTGAACCGCCTGGTAGGTTTGCCCGAACAAACCAGCGCCATTACCTCCATTGCCGATTGGGAAAAACAAAAATCCGACACCCAGACAAATGCCAATGATAAGCAACAGGTCACTCGTGGCTACGGGCTGGCCGGAAAATTAATGGCAGGTCTTGCCGATTTGCTGTTCTGGTTCGAAGAACATCTGGTGCTCAAAAGTGGTGGCGAAGGACTGCTTAAATTACTCAATGTGATTGGTCATTACCTGCTGCAAATTGAAGAGCTGCTGAGTCAGCCCCGCTATTTGATGCTATTGATCCTGGCAACTTTCGTAGTGATTATTTAAGGAGAGCCAAATGACAATTACTGAAATTCATTGGGCTTCTCAATCAGCCTACCCGATATTAACATTTTTACAGGCAGTTCCGCTGCTTGGCCTGCTGGTTTTATTCTGGTTCCGCAATTCCAGGCATTTAATGACTGTGGGCATCCTGCTGACTGTTATTGAAATGCTCTTTGCCATAGACTTATACCGCCATTTTGATCAGGCCAGTCCAGCTATGCAACTGGCCGAACAGTTTACCCTGCTCGCGCCACTGTCCTATCATGCCGCAATAGACGGCATGAGTCTTGTGTTTATTCTTCTGACCGGCTTTTTAAGCATTTTGATTATGGTATACGGCAATATTATACCGCTGGAAAGACCGAAACCTCTGCCTTTTATAATATTGGCCATTGAAGCGACTCTGATGAGCCTGTTTACCACGCTGGATTTACTGTGGTTCACCCTGATGTCATTCCTGGAGCTGATGTTGATAGGCTATATGCTGAAACGCTGGGCAACCTCACCTGACCGGGATCTGGCCCTGACTCGTTATTTGCAGTTTATGCTCACTGGCCTCATTCTGCTCGGCATTGGCATATCCATGCTTGCCTGGAATTACACTCATGAAACCGGCAACACCTGGACCTTTGATCTCATATTGCTCAAAGAAGTTGCCATTAATGAAAATATCCGCTCTATTATATTCTTCTTATTGTTTTATGGACTGGCCATTCGTATTCCACTGTTTCCTTTGCACGGCTGGTTGCCTTCGACTGCCGAGCACGGCACAGTAGCTATGGCACCGGCCTTATTACTGGGTCTGAAAGTGGGCATTTATGCCCTGATACGTTTCGTGCTGCCCCTATTGCCTGAAGCCGTGATGCAATGGCATGAATATATAGTTACCTTTGCAGTGGCCGGTGTTTTCTATGCCGCAGTGATGGCCATGATGCAGGTGAATTTGCGCCGACTGCTGTCATTTGCAGTCGTCAGTCATACCAGTATACTGATCATCGGTCTGTTCAGTCTGAATCAAATTGCCTTTGAAGGCGCTATACTGCTGTCCATAAATTTTGGCCTGGCGACATCCGGCTTATTGTTTATGACCGGATTTGTCTTCCGCCGAACCCATACCATGTTATTACAAAAACTAGGCGGCTTATTTGATTATATTCCTTTAATCGGAATTGCTTTTATAATCTCCGGCCTGAGTATTGTGGGGATGCCCGGAACACCCGGATTTGATGCAGCGCATCTGATCCTGGAAGCATCTATACACCGTTTTGGCGCCTTGATCACCATTGCCGCAGCATTGGGTAATGTGGTGGCGGCCGGATTCCTGCTCTGGGCTTTCCAGCGCGCTTTTTTATCTCCAAAAATCGGTAATTGGAACAAAAATGCCATTAAACCGGCATCACGTTCAGAAAAAATTCTGGCGGTAACCATCATTGTTGTTCTGCTGATAACCGGTTTTTATACCGAGCCCTGGCTTGGTCTGATAGAAAATTCCATGCACGGGCTCGGTGAGCTCTATAGCCACTACCGGTAAACAAGAGCCGGTAAACAAGAGCCATTAAACGAGAGTCAATAATTCAAGGATCTGCTGATGATAGAACATTCAAGTACAGTGATTACTGCTTCTAATTCAACCTTTGATTCAGCCTTTGATTCAGCCATTGATTCAATGGCAGGGTTTCCCATCCTCAGTCTGCTGCTGATGTCGATGCCCGTTGCGGCGGTGATGATTTTGCTCACTCCTGACCCGCTCAAGGCCAGGTGGATAGCTCTGGTTACTGCTGTAACGGGTCTGTTCATTTCACTTGTCGTGGTGTTTAATTTTGACCAGAGCAATGCAGGATTTCAGTTTGTTGAACGTGTCCCCTGGATCCCCAGCCTTAATATTGACTATATTATTGGTATAGACGGTATTTCCGTGCTCTTTCTACCGCTGACCAGTATCTTGTTTATCGGTATTATTCTCGCTTCATGGAACACCACCCGCAGTATGCCAAAATTGTTTTTTACGTTGTTGCTGCTGCTTGAAACTGCCACCCAGGGAATTTTTGTTTCTTTGAATACGATATTGTTTTTCCTGTTCTGGGAACTCACCCTGATCCCTATTTATTTTCTGATCAATTACTGGGGCATTGGGCCAAACCGGCGCTATGCTGCAGTAAAATACACCCTGGTTATGATGGCAGGCGGTGTTCCTCTGCTGTTTGGTTTTATTGTACTGGCCTTTGACCACGCCAATCTGAATTCAGGTTCGGGTGAACTGGTCTTTGACTATATGACCCTATTGAACAATCCCCTGCCAGCGGAACTGCAAACCACAATCTTCTTTTTATTATTAGTAGGCTTTGCCTTCAAGGCACCGATTTTCCCCTTACATACCTGGTTGCCTGCCATTGCCATGGAAGGACCCGCCAGTATTGCTGCTATTATGACCGGCTTAAAGCTGGGTGCCTATGGCCTGATCCGCTTTACTGTACCACTGGCACCGGATGCAGCACAAAATTTTCACTGGCTGCTGGCCGGTCTGGGAATTACCGGCGTACTGTATGGTGCAGTGCTGGCCATAAGCCAGACAAATTTACGAAAAATGCTGGCTTTTTCCAGCGTCAGCCATGTGGGGCTGGTTATCCTGGGTATAGCTTCATTCTCTACTCAAGGGATCCAGGGAGCATTATTTCAATTATTCAATTTTACTATTGTCGCTGGCGGGATTTTTGTGCTAATCGGATTTCTTCATCATCGAACAGGCTCGACAGAACTGGTCAGTCTGGGGGGGGTCGCCAAAACCATGCCCCTGCTGGCCAGCTTTTTCTTTATTTTCGGCCTGGCGGGTATGGGAGTACCCGGCACAAATGGTTTTGTTGCGGAAAACCTGATTCTGGTGAGTGTTCTGGAAAGTCATACCGGTGCCGGAATCGCCGCACTGCTTGGCATTGTACTGGCAGCCGCCTATTTTCTGAACATTTACCAGCGTGCGTTTCTGGGCCCCGTTAAAAACGATGTAGTGGCAGAGGCTCTGGATTTACGCAGACGTGAATTAATACTTGCTGTGGTATTTTGCAGTTTTATCTTACTTGCAGGGATCTTTCCCAATGTGATTCTGGACATTACCCGGGCAGCCAGTGAGAACTGGATTGGCCAGTTAAAGCCCAATTAATCTACAGTTAAATTACAGTTCTTCAACCAGGCGAAAGCCCAGTTCATTGCTCCTATAAGAAGGGAAATTATTATAACGAATATAGGAGCGCAGCAGCTGGTTGCTGGAATTCCAGCCTCCGCCGCGCACGGACAGAGTTTTGCCCTGCAGATCATTTTTATCTGCACAGTACTGCTCCTGACCATTATAGCGCCGGGTATAGAGTGAACAGGTCCATTCCCAGACATTGCCAAACAGATCGTGGATACCATATTTATTGGCCTCATAACTGCCAACCGGCACAGTCCTGGCGCTTTGCCAGAAGTATCGGCAGCCATCACAATTAGCATCATTCAGGCCTACCAGATCAGTAAAACCCAGTTGACCTTTTAAACCGGTACGAGCCACATATTCCCACTCTGTTTCAGTCGGCAAACGAAACTTGCGCCTGGTTTTCCTGCTTAACCAGAGTGCATACTCCCGGGCATCGCTGATGGAAACATTGATAACCGGCCGGTTGCCACGACCCCAGCCATGGTCATCCGGTTTTTTTCGTTTAAGCGCTTTGGCAAATGCGTCATATTGATCAAAAGTGACCTCATATTTGCCAATAGCAAAATCTTTGCTGATGGTCATCTTATGGGGTGGTTTTTGATCCGGTGATCCATGCTTGCTGCCCATAATAAAAGAATCCGCAGAAATTCTAATCATCTCCGGCACAATTTTCGACCCGGAGGGAAATGCCCTTTGTGATTTTTTCTTTCCGGCTTGTTGTGATGCTTGCCTGGCCAGTTGTTTGTGAGTCCGGTTCAGCAGTTGTTGTGCATCTGCATAATATTTGCCTGTGTCATCAACACTGCGCATATAATTATCGAGGTTATCAGCAGCCAATTTATATTGACCGTTATGGAACAGGGTTTTACCATAAAAATAATAAAAATCTTCATGCAGGGAAACATTCATTTTAAGCAGTTTGCGAAAGGCTGGCTCCGCTTTCTGATATTCTTCCTGATTGTAGTACATGGACGCCTGTTTAAGATAATGACCAACGTCTTTATCTGCCATGACCGTCATTGAAAAAAAAACCAGACCACTGAACAATACACATTGTAATATTTTTTTCATAATCTATTTTGCAAATTTAATAGTGATCATCCTGAACAGCTCAGCAACAGTCATAATCCGCATACTAACCCGATAGGATATTCAACTTATTTTTTCAGCTTCAAGTGTCATAGCTAAAGAATGCCTCAATGGAATTTTTATAGTATTTTCCTGAACAGGATGTCTCTTCAATGGTTTTTACAAATGAATGGTAGGATTTGATGGACTTTACCAGGTAAGCCTGTACCGGCTCTTTGATCCCTTTGAGTTTTAATGGCGGTGTTGCCACTACCGTTATCCGATCCTGAATCATTTTATAAGTCGCATGACTGATCAGAACCCCATCGTGTTTAGACAGATGCTCCAGACGATTGGCAATATTGACATTATCACCAATCAAAGTGAAATCCCGTCTTGAATGGCGGCTACCAATATCACCTAAAATGACATGACCAGAATGGATACCTATACGCATATGGACATCCAGTCCTGTTGTCTTGCGTAAATCCGGCAATGCTTTAAGCATGGCCGCTGCCGCACAAACTGCACGAAACGCACCTTCTTCCTGTAATCCAAATGAAGCAAAAATACCATCACCAATAAATTTATCAATTGTGGCATCAAAAAACATCAGTTTTTCAACCATACGGTCAAAATATAAATTCAAAAAGTCCACCACTTTCCTTGATGATAATTGTTCTGATATATGGGCGAATTGCACGATATCAGAAAAAAGCAGGGTACGAAATTTATCTTCAGCAATGGGCTCATCGGTATTTTTTCTGGCCATTGAGATATGGGTAACTGTTGAATCCGAAAGGTAGTGACTCATCAGACTCTGATGACGCTTTAAACGTGACTCCGCCAAAACCCGTTCCACTTCAGCAACCATGCGATCCGGTGAAAATGGTTTGGTAATAAAGGCCTGAATTCCAATAGAGCGAATTTTTACCTGATCAGCCCTGGAATCTTTGCCTGTTTCAATAATAATAGGTAAATTTTCAAACTGGTTCGACTGACGAATACGTGTACACAGTTCCAGGCCGTCGACATAAGGCATATCATAGTCAGTGATCACCAGATCATACAGGTTACTGTTCAGTTTCTCCCAGGCAGACAAGCCATCGGTTGCGACATCAACCAGAAAGCCCTGAATTAACAAGGATTTTTTAATCTGATGCAGGATGGTAGCTGAATCTTCTACCACCAGGATACGTTCCGGCCGCCCCTGTGAATGACTGGAATTCATCAGTCGCTGAATCCGTGACAATAATTCCGGCACAACCACCTTACGGGTAGCTGAGCGATCGGACTTAATAATGTAATCATCAGCGCCCGCATTAAAACCACTGATAATTGCCTTATCTGTCTGCTGTGAGGACAATAACAGCACTGGAGTATCCAGTTTTTCCTGCTGCCGGATAATACGGCATAAGGTGATGCCATCGAGAATCGGCATATCGACATCACTAATAATAATATCGATTTTACTGTTGCGAATAATTTTTAATGCCTGTTCACCATTCTCTGCCTCAATGACTTCAAAACCTTCCTGTTCCAGAGATGGTTTGATCAATTTGCGACAGGTTTTACTATCGTCTACCAGCAAAAGTTTGGCTTTTTCTTCAAAAAGAGGGTTAACCGCCTGACTTAAATCCTGCCGGGAAAAAGGTAGCTTGAGGAATTTATTGGCACGGTGATCAATTGCAAACTCACGATTTTGAGTATCGGATGACATAAACACCAGACGCGCCTTATTCAGCGCAGGATGGGAACGAATTCGATCACATAAGGACAGACCATCCACATGCGAGAGCATGGCACGGATAAAAATCAGCTCGGGTTTACTGTCAAGGATCAGTTGAAAGTAATTCGGATCACTGGAATGTACGGCCTTGATAGTAAAACGCTCGCTATCAAGTAAGGAAGTGATTAATCCATCAATTGTAGATGAATCGGTCAGCAGAATGACATTTATTGTATTATCCATGAGAGACTCATGTTGTTTTCAATATCAATATCAATGCCAAATTTAAGTGATGAGGAAGTATTACTCAAACGCTGTCTGAAGGTCAGAAAGCCTGATATTGTGTACCGATTAGTATAATTATTCCTTGCACCACACTACTTAATCCTTTAAAAACAGTTTTTTTAGAGTTCTTTTAAGCTAGAATCCAATAAAACTATAGATAGCTAGTCTGAAAAATTCAATGATTTTGGTAAATAAAAAACTAATGTTATATTTTTTTAATGAATGAAGCAAATTACCCGTATTTTTGCGAAAAAATTCAATGTTTTCAGGTAGGTTCTGACTCTTTCTGCTCATCCAAGTGATAGTTATAATTTTATAAAATTATAATATAATAGTTTTTTTGTGCTATATATATAATCTATAATAGCAAAAGTTAACAAAAATACTGTTTTATCAGGACATAAGGCAAACGTTATTTTAGTTATAAAGTGGTGTTTATATAAATTAATTATAAGACATTATATTTAAACAACTTTAGAGGATATAAAATGAACAAGCTAGTTATTGCTACTGCAATCGTTGCAGCTACAGCATCTATGACTGCCAATGCCTGGTGGGGTGATGACAGTAACACAAGCACCAACTGGAATAGCAGCGGCTACAACGACATGAATAATCGCGGCTCTGGCAGCGGCTATGGCAATGGCTGGGGTGATGGCAGTCTGGACAGTGATATGGACGGCGATTTTGAAGTCAATGTAAAAGGTCGTGGCCGTGGTCGTGGCAAAGGTAATACCCGAGGTTCTGCTTCTGGTCGAGGTTATGGCAATGGCTATAACAACTGGGATAATCGCATGCAGGGTTATGGTGACAACCGTTATAGCAACACCGATAATGGTCCTTATGGTTACAGGCCATATGGTTATGTTCCTCAACAAGCACCATGGGGATACCGTCCTCCAGCAGCTCAAGCTCCTATTGCACCAGCACCTGCGGCCAGATAATTACTTGTAGATGTTGTCACTACAACAATCAACTTTTCCTGGGCGGGTGTTCTGCCTGCTCTAAATATCCAGAGACCTGGTTAAAATCAATACCATGATATAAAAAATTACGTCTTTTCACAGAATTACGTACTTTTCCGAATATCAGCAAAACCACCTTAGCCGCTATTCGAAATGAGTGTAATAGTTCCGCACTTCGGTTTGCATGTTGATGTTCAGAGGGACGCTTCTAGGCCATCCCTGGCTCGCTCAACTGCGGCATCCTTGCCTTGAAAAGCCCTCTGAACATCAACATGCAAACCAAATTGCTTCTACGTCATTCCCTCACTTAGGTGAAAAAAATCAAGAGCATAAGCAAAAGCTAAAAATAAGCATTCGGACCAGAGCTCTGAGTTGTTGTTGCTGTTGCTGTTGCTGTTGCTGTTGCTTTTTCTTATCTTTTGATTTTGCTTTTGGACAACACGAGCGAGGAAAAATACACTTGAAGAGTGGGTGGAGGAGTGGTTTGCTTGAATGGGGTTTTCGCAGGCATGGATGCCGGAGGTTAAGCGACCATGGACGGCTTGAAGCGTCCCCAGTCAAGTGAACCACTCCTCCGCCCATTCGTGTTCAATAGCACTTATACGAGCGAGCCCTCCTTCTTTTTCTGTTGATTTTTCTTTAACCCAAATTGCTGCTAAGGTGGTAAACCAAACAAAAGTACGCAAAAAATTGAAGAACCAAAATTACCATTTGAACCTATAGTCAGTGTCAGAATATTTTGCAAAATCAACCAGATAAAATACTCAAAAAAAATAAATATCATAAAAATCAAAAACATATAAATTTGGCATAAAATAAGCATATTTATTGTTAACTGATAGGAGGCCAATAAAATGACTTATTTCAAACATTTTTTCCATCAAGTTGAAGATCTATTGATTTTAGCTTCGGTGCTTTTTTTAGTGAGTGTTTTAATGATTGTATCGGTAAATATTATTAGTGCTATTTAATGCTGACTTTGGCTTTATATAAACTTAGGTTTTAAATAAATAGGTGAACCAATCACTTTTTGTCAGAATGGACAAAAAACCAGAATCTATCCGGAGCGGGATCTCTACCTGTGCTATATGCCTGAATTTAAAAGCCAGGTATGTCATCATAACTTCATTTTTAACTTTCATTGTGCATTAATCCCAATATTGTAAAGTGTCACTTATATAAAATATTCCCTAAAACATGTTATGATTAATCCATACCTATAATTCCGTGCAATTGCTTAAAAGGTTAGAAACTGGATTAATTAGTCCAATATTTACCTGTCAATAATGAGTCATGAAACCTATCTTACTTACATGTCCTTTATCTCATAAGGCTGGGCAATTTTTTTCTGTGATTTTGTTGTTATGCCTAAATTGCCAGCAAAGTATTGCTTTTGAGGAAGGCAGGATAAGCCTTATTGTGGATAAACCAAATGCCCGACTTTATCTTAATGGTGAAAACAGTGGTGTAATGGGTATTGATGGCCAGGCTCAATTACAGTTAGCCGGGGGGAATTATAGCCTCTTTATTGAACGACCAATCAATAACAGTGTTTATTCCTATCAGGCAGGTCGCGAGATCATGATTATGCCGGGTGACTCGTTAGCACTTAATATTGAGTTACAAAAAGCACTCAGCCCTGCATGGGAACAGCATTTTCAGACTATTATATCCAGCAATAAAAACAACAAACCACATCTACCAGCGCTCAATCGCCTGGAAATGCTTGAGATGCCTGCTGGTGAATTTATAATGGGCAGTAATGATGTTATGTTTGCTAAACCTGCTCATCAGGTGATAGTCCCTGCCTTCAAAATTTCTAAAAATGAAATCACCTATGAATTATATGACCTGTTTGTACAGCAAACCGGTTATGATATCCCTATGGACAGCTGGGGAGGTGGTAATCAACCAGTGACCAATGTATCCTGGCATGATACCCAGCTTTTTATAAAGTGGCTCAATAGTGTCTCCACGCCAGAAAAACCCTATCGATTACCCACTGAAGC
>CBDTVA010000036.1:0-13564 GCA_965363935.1 uncultured Gammaproteobacteria bacterium
TGCACTTTCAGGATATGCATTAGTCAGCCGTCGCGACTTTAGCTTCATGGGCGGTATGCTTGTTGCCGGCTTGGTTATGGTCATCATTGCTGCTCTGGCTAACATTTTCATGGAAATTCCTGCACTGTCTTTAGCCATTTCAGCCGTTGTCATTTTAATAATGAGTGGCTTCATTCTGTATGATACCAGTCGTATTATTAATGGCGGTGAAACAAACTACATTCTGGCGACAGTGGGTCTGTACTTAAGCCTGTACAATATTTTCGTTCATTTGCTGATGTTACTGGGTGTTCTTTCTGGTGATGATTAAATCAGAACCAAACAGTTAATCAGCTTAATAAAACAAAGGGACCTGGTTTAATCAATATTCCAGGTCCTTTTGGATTCAATTCCTTAACCCTCTTCTCAATTTTGTCCCTTTGTTCTATTCAGCTCAGAGTCCTATTTAAAACAGACAAAACAAACCCAAACAGTAGGTAAATAATTATGGATTGGATGAAAATTGCTTCGGCAGGCTTTCTTGTTTTAATGTTGGTTTATTTATGGCCAAGAGCAAAACATATGTTCAAAAATAGTCCTAAAGCCTCAGGAAACGATGTCCTTGCCGCAATTATTCCATTATTGCTGGTCCTGGTCTTTATTTTTTTTCTTATAAAATTTGTGTAATACATCCTTTTCCTAGAAATGACCAAGGTCCCCCCGCCTTTATCTGAAAACGAATTAACGTTACGAGCTGCACAATTATCTGGTAAATCGCTTTCACAGCTCGCAAATGTGGTACATTGGCAAGTGCCTGCTGATTTAAGACACAATAAAGGCTGGGTTGGTCAACTATTGGAATGCCTTTTAGGTACAACGGCAGGAAACCTCTCTGAACCTGATTTCCAAAACCTGGGTATTGAGCTAAAAACCATTCCCCTCAACGCAGAACACAGAGCCAAAGAAACCACTTATGTCTGCACCGTTCCCTTACTTAATCACACGGGTCTGCAATGGCAGGATTCCTGTGTATTTAAAAAGCTGCAAAAGGTCTTGTGGGTACCGATTGAAGCTGATCCGTCCCTGACGCTGGGTGAGCGTAAAGTCGGCAGTGCTTTTCTCTGGTCACCGGAGGAAGAGGAGTTGGACATTCTGCAGACTGACTGGGAGGAATTTATGGAATTGATCAGCCTTGGCCAGATTGAAACCATAAATGCATATCAGGGTGAGTATCTGCAAATTCGACCTAAAGCTGCAAATGCATCCGTCGTGACTACTGGCATTGGTCAAAATGGCCTGAGAAAACAGACACTTCCCCGCGGTTTTTATCTTAGGACCTTATTTACCAACCGTATTCTGCAAAGCTGATTTACATAAACTACTGGCTGATAGTGAGTTTCAGAATATTTCAGACCAGCCCTGAATTTATCCCCTGGTCAACAGTTGTTCACAGCTGAAAATCAGGCAGACTGTCTTCAAAGCCAAATTGTTCGAGATCATCCAGTCGCTGTGGGTATAAAATACCATCCAGGTGGTCAATTTCATGCTGGATAATACGTGCCAAAAAACCCTGTACTATGGCCTGTTTGCGTTCGCCATTCTCATTTACGGCCTGATAGGCAACGCTCCTGGCTCTTGATACCTTGCCTCTTAATCCCGGCAGACTTAAACAACCCTCCCAGGCAGTTTCTGTCTGCTCAGAAAAATCGCTGATCTGCGGATTGATCAGAACACTCAGGGCAATGGCATCGGCCTGAGGATAGCGGGGATTATTCGCGACTTCCAGCACTATAATGCGTTTTGCTATGCCAATCTGTGGTGCCGCCAGACCCACACCTCTATAATGACGCATAGTATCAATCATATCGCCGATATTGGATTGCAGTTCTTCACCTGCAAAATCAGTAACCCATTCAGATTTTATCTGTAAATTCGGATCACCCATTTTTAGTACATTTTTAACAGCCATCGATTTCTATAAATGTGGTTATTTTCAGAATTTCCCGCCTATTTACTCTACTGAGTATAGCTTTCCCGCGCCCTATTTTGCATAATATGCTGCTCATTAATCGAGATTAACAAGTATGAACTCCAAACTCAAAACAAGCTTTTGTTTTATCCTGTTTATTTTCACCAGTCTTGCCCAGGCAGAGACGACTTCCGGTAGCAGTCAAACAGGCATAAAAACCGGAAATTCTGATACCGGGGAAAAAGCGGTTAAGAACACAAGCAAGCCAAAACAATATTATATTATTGAAGTGGTTCTGTTCAAACATTTGAATGAACAGGGAAAAAACGATGAATTCTGGAGTCGACCTGATACTATCGGAGAATCCACCTCACTATCCACTCTTTCTCAAACAAGCCGCTCACAAACAATAACGGATGATATGCCTGCTTTAGCTCAGTATGACCTGCAGAATAAACGTTTTTTACCGTTAAGAAACGGTATTGCCGCCCTGTCTCCCAGCAATTATAGACTATCTGATTCTGCTGCTCATCTTAGATATTCTTCCAATTACCAGTTACTGGCTCATTTTGGCTGGACTCAGCGCTCTTTATCCAAATCAAGAGCTTTGCCTGTTGCTCTGACTTCAAGGCAGTTTTCTGACAGTTTGACACCCAGTGGAGAGCTCAAACTCTACGTATCTCGATATCTGCATATGCAGGTGGATCTGGCGGCATCAAAATGTGAGTACCAAGCAGATTCTAGCAGTAATCAGGCCAATGACGCACAGCTTGATAAGCAATTAGCAGATGGCACATCGCAACTGGAAACTCAGTCTTCCACAGCTGCCGCCGAAAACGGACAGGAAAATATCAGACAATGTGTCAATAACACCTATCGATTTAAACAAAAACGAAAAATGCGCAGTAAAGAATTACACTATATGGATAATCCGGTTTTTGGTATGCTGGTTTACGTCACACCCTTTACGGTAAACTAATAAAAAATTAACAGCACCCGTTATCAGCTTATTGATTGCTCAGAAAGCGGGCAATCAACTGGCGCACTTTTGCCATACCATCCTGTAGATTCTTTTCTATCGCCTCCATGGTAATGACTCCATCACTTAAACCTGCCGCCCAGTTTGCATTAACACAGATTGAAGCATAATCCATTTCCAGTTCTCGGGCCAAAGCAGCCTCCGGCATACCGGTCATTCCCACAATATCACAGCCATCCCGTTTCAGACGTTGTATTTCTGCTGCTGTTTCAAGCCTTGGGCCTTCGGTTGCTGCATAAGTAGCACCCTGAATAATGTCGATGTGCTCTTTCTCAGCACATTCTATTATCTGCTGACTTAATTCTGTACTATAGGGATATGAAAAATCAATGTGCGTGGCATGACTGAGGTTTTTTTCAAAAAACGTATTGATACGGCGAGTGGTGTAATCAATGATCTGATCCGGTATCAGCAAACTTCCCGGCACCATATCCTCGCGGATCCCTCCTACTGCATTGACCGCAAGAATGACATTGATCCCCACTTTTTTTAACGCCCAGAGGTTGGCACGATAATTCACCATATGTGGTGGAATATTATGGGCATGACCATGACGGGCAATAAAAACAACTTCTTTATTATCGGTATCCTTGCTGCCTTCCTCGCTGCTACAATCCTGCTGAATACAACCATAGGCCAAAGAGGATGAGGGTTCACCATAGGGTGTCATGACGATTTCACGACGGAGAATATTTAAGTTTTGCAGGGTCGTCAGACCGGTTCCACCGATAATGGCGATTTTTTTATGTCCTTCCGCGGAACTGGAAATTTTATCCCTGGAGAGTTTTGGCTCGGATTGATGTTTATTGTCTAAAGTCATTTATAGGCCTTTTACTGCAAAAATCCCCGGTGCATTACGCAGCATCCCCTTATAGTCCATACCAAAACCAAAGACATAACGATCGGGTATTTCAAGAGCAACAAAATCAGCCGAGGTATTATTTTTTCTATGGTGAATTTTATTCACCAGCACTGCACTATAGACATTTTTTACCCCGCTATTGAGACAGAAGGTTTTGATTTTATCAAGCGTTATTCCCTCATCATGAATGTCATCCACTAGCAAGACGGTTCTGTCCCGTAATTCAATTTTGGGTGATGCCAGCCATTGCAACTGGCTGCCGTTGGTTTTGTCCCGATAACGGGTGGCATGGAGATAATCTATCTGCAAAGGAAAATCAAGCTCCGTAATCAGTAATCCCATAGGGATAAGTCCACCGTTCATGATCCCCAGAACAACTGGATTACTATCAGCAAGATTGTGTGAGATTATCTTTGCCAGTGCTGATATTGCCTCAAGAACATCAACTTTATCAAACAGACAATCCGCCTCTTTTTTGACTCGCTGACTTTCAAGGAATAAGTCGTTTAATTCAGACATCAACTCTCTTTTTTGTAACAGGGTTAGTAAGTGAAGGTAACGGTATTATCATCCATTGCTTCTGAAATGACATAGGCACCCCCGATGGTTTCAGTGATTTCCGGGATCAGATCATCACCCCAAAGATCCAGTGTGGGAGTACAGACCTTGAACTTGACCCCTGCGTCATAAGCCTCACGAATATAATCATACACTGTTTGTTTGCTATCAGGTTTGATTGTCAGCTTTTCGGCAACCCCCCTGACGGCCAGTTCGCCAGAGCGCCCGGTTAAAATGACTTCCACTTCATATTCCATTGCAGCCGCCACAGTCGCCTGAAAAAAAGGCGCTCCCAGTTCAGCGCCATTATTTGGATCAGTATTGACCATAATAATCAGTAATTTATCCGCCATTGTCCCCCCTGTTCCTGTAAAAGTTATGTAGTATTACTACTTTTATATGTTGTATTATTTTAATAGTGGTCTGTAGCCTGGTTAAGCACCAGGCGAAGATTCAAGCTGAGTAATTTCTCCGCTTAGGTGTAATGTAGAAGTCGGGAAAGCAACTTCAGCACCGTGTTTTTCTATGATTTTCAGGATGCGAAATAAAATATCCTGCTTCACTTTGTGATATTTCACCCAATTGGTTGTCCTGGTAAAAGTATAGATGAAAAAGTCCAGCGATGAGGGCGCAAACTGATTAAAGTTAACCATCAGGGTTTGTGAGCAATCAATTTCATCGTGATCTTTCAGCATATCACTAATATCAAGCAGTATTTCACCCAGTTTATCAGAGTCTTCATAACGCACACCAATGGTTTCCTTTATCCGACGATGAGACATGCGCGAAGGGTTTTCCACTGCGATATTGGCAAAGGTTGCATTGGGTACAAACAACGGGCGTTTGTCAAAAGTGCGAATTGTGGTTAAGCGCCAGCCAATGTTTTCCACTGTGCCTTCAATTTTTCTGTCCGGGGAGCGGATCCAGTCACCTACGGCAAAAGGTCTGTCCATATAGATCATTAAGCCGCCAAAAAAGTTTGCCAGCAGATCTTTTGCCGCAAAGCCAATGGCAATACCGCCTATACCGCCAAATGCTAATACTCCTGACACGCTGACACCCAGTTTCTGTAACATGATCAGTGCACCTGTTAGCACCACAGAAACCCTGATTAACTTGGTAATCGCCTGCACAGTCGTCACGTCATAATTGCCTTCTTTCGCGCGACCAATTTTGATAACATTTCGTTCGATTCGAACAATTAAGCGCAGGATAAACCAGGTAATAATTAAAATCATACCCACCTGTCGTACAGGCTGTACCAGACTATCATACACGCTGATATTATTTGCATCAGCAATCACATAGGCGGCAATGGTAATTCCCCAGAGCCAGATAAAGGCCGAAACAGGCCTGGCTAATGATTCAAGAAAGGCTTCATCCCAGGGGGTTTTAGTCCTTTCCAGTTTGACATGAAGCTTTTTAACCGCCCGCTTCTGAAAAAAATCAAGTACCAGAGCAATAAAAATAACTAAAAATGCTTCTGTGACCCAAAGTCCGTCGCCACGCAGGAAATCAAACTGCAATAACCACTGTTTTAACTCAAATTCAGCAGAATCCATAAATACCCATACCTTTGTGTGTTAATTTTCAGTATTATTTTTTTCAAAATAGTCCGTTGGATCCAGTAGATTCAATGATGGATCCTCAACATATTTTTCTAATAATGCCTTTGCTTCCTGCCATCGTGGTTCACTCACCAGCGTTTCCCGACTGATGGTGCGCTTGCCATGCAAATGAGCCAGACGTAGACTGGATGCCGGATTATCATAACCCTTCAGAGCGTTGACAACTTCCCATGCCGCGGCCCGATTATTACACACCAGAATCATATCACAGCCGGTCTGTAATGAAACTTTGGCTCGCTGGGTATACGTTCCTGCAACCACAGCGCCTTCCATACTTAAATCATCACTAAAAATAGCGCCCTGAAAATGCATTTTATCCCGTAACATGGTTTTCATCCAGAAGCTGGAAAAACCGGCCGGTTGAGGATCAACTCGTGAATAAATGACATGAGCCATCATCAGAGCATTGATACCGGCAGCCACCAGAAACTGAAACGGTCTGAGATCATCCATTTCAATGTCCACCAGACTGCGTCCATCAACCGGCATCGCCACATGGGAATCTGCAGCTATGGAGCCATGACCGGGAAAATGCTTGCCTGTTGCCTGCATTCCGGCCTCTTCCATACCGGCAATAAATGCCTGAGCAATTTTACCGACCACGAAGGGATCACTATGAAACGCCCTGTCCCCAATAACGCTGCTAATACCCTTGTCAATATCCAGCACCGGGGCAAAACTGATATCAATCCCGGTAGAGCGAATTTCACTGGCCATTAACCAGCCGCATTGCCGGGCCAGTTCTAAAGCCATTTTATGATCATAATCATAAATTTCACCAAAGCGGCGCATGGCAGGTAAAATAGTAAAACCATCTTTAAAACGCTGTACACGTCCACCTTCCTGATCCACTGCAATCAGTAAACGAGGACTCCTGACTTCCTGAATTGATTTAACCAGTTTTTCCAGTTGCTGCAAAGAATGATAGTTTCGGCTGAATAAGATCACGCCTCCCACCAGCGGGTCGGACAACAGCATTTTATCATCAGCCGTCAACTCCTGTCCTGCGATATCCACCATAACCGGACCCAGAGTCATATCATTTCCTCAATGTTATTCTGTTTAATGCGAATGCTTAACAGCTTCACTTTCTGCCCTTCACATCCAGTTTATCACGTACCGCATCACCCAGCATATTGACCGCTAAAACAACCAGCATCAATGCGACTCCAGGCACCAGTACCATATGCGGAGCCATCAGCAGATATTGGCTGCCATCTCTTATCATGCTCCCCCAGGACGCCTCTGGAGCCTGTACACCCAGACCTAAAAATGACAGCCCCGCTTCGGCTATGACAATACTGGCGATACCAAAGGTAAACTCAATGATCAGTGGTGCCACAATCAGCGGCAATATATGAAACACGATAATTCGCCCGTGGGAAGCGCCCAGAGCCTGCGCAGACTGTACATGTTCACGTTGTTTGACAGCCATGACCTGAGCCCTCGATAAACGGGCATAGCCCACCCAGCTGACGATACTCAGGGCGATAATGACATTGGTGATCCCGGGGCCCATAAGTCCAGACAGTGCAATAGCCAGCAGGATACCTGGAAAGGCCAGAAAAATGTCAATTATCCGCACTATAAGGTGGTCCCAGTAACCACCCACATAGCCGCTGATCACTCCAATGCCTGTACCCAGCAGTAAAGAAACTAAAATCACACCAAATGCGACGATAAAAGACGTATAAGCACCGATCAGCAGACGATCAAACAAAGGCCGCCCCAAATCATCATAGCCAAAGACACTGTGCTGATCTGCGCCGTGTAAAATTTTTTCAAGCACTATCACATCAGGCTGTAAATCCAGCACAGGAACCAGTAACACTGTAAGCAGCCAGAGTCCCAGCACCAGTAATGAAAAATAGACTTTTACGGGCAGTCCGGTTAATTTCATAACCAACTTCATAGCGTAATGTCCAAAGCCTGGTATATTAATCATGAGTCAGTCGAATTCTGGGATCAAGCAAGCCATAGGCAATATCGGTCAGGGTATTAACCACAACATAGGTTGTACTGATCAGCAGAATACAGGCCTGTACCACGGGATAATCTCTCTTCTGAATGGATTCAATGGTTAATTGCCCCAGTCCCGGCCAGGAAAAAACCATTTCAGTGATCACTGCGCCAGCCAGAAGTGCCCCGATTTGTAATCCGATCAGGGTAATGACCGGTAATAGAGCATTTCTCAAAGCATGCAGACCAATAATACGCAGACGACTCAAACCCTTGGCCTTTGCTGTGCGGATATAATCTTCATGCAAAACTTCCAGCAATGAAGCTCTAATCATACGCGATAAGATGGCAGCCAGAGCGGTTCCAAGGGTCAAGGCAGGCAGCACCAGTGATTCCAGTCCACTTTTACCACTGACCGGAAACCAGCCCAGCGTCACGGAAAAAAGCAATATTAATAGCGGCCCCATGAGAAAATTTGGAATAGAGACACCCAATAGAGAAAAACTCATAGCTCCGGCATCAGCAAAGCGATCTTTTTTCAGTGCAGCAAGTATCCCTAATGGAAAAGCAATCAGCAAGGCAACCAGTAATGAGGCCAGACCCAGTTCTACTGTCGGACCAATTCGACCGGCAATTAACTCCGCTATTGGCTTTCTGGAGTGCAGAGAATTTCCCAGCTCAAAATGCAGCAAACCTTGCACATATTGATTGAATTGCTGGCCTATTGATTGGTCCAGTCCCAGCGCCCGGCGTAAGGCTTCCCGGTCAACCGCTGTGGCGGATTCGCCCAGCATGACTTCGATCGGATCACCCGGAACCATATGAATCAGCATAAAAACTATAAAAACCACCCCAAAAATCACAATAGCGGCACTGAAAATACGGGCGAGAATATAATTAAACATAGTGTTAACTTATTTTATGCAATCGAAGAACCTCTATCATCAATAAAGACAGGTATAGCCACTTCAACCAGGTCAAATAACGCAATAATATCTGAGTTGCGCATTCTTATACAACCATGAGAACCGGGAATACCCACGGTTTCGGTATCAGGACAGCCATGAATATAGATATAACGACGCATGGTATCCACCTTTCCCAGACGGTTAAAACCCACTTCCAGGCCACTGAGCCACAAAATACGTGTCAGTATCCAGTCTCTGTCCGGGTGTGCTTTTTGCAACTCTTCGGAGCAGAGTTCTCCGGTTGGCCTGCGGGCAATAAAGACCGTATTTTCCGGACAACCGGTGCCAATCTTTGCGCGTATATTATGCCAGCCCCGGGGTGTACATTCACTGCCGAACTGTTCACCGACGCCATTTTTAGCCGTTGCAATTTTAACATCAAATAATATCTTATTTTTATCAACTAATTGCAGCTTTTGCTCTGCCACAGAGACATAAAGACAACGCTTTGCCAGGGATTGAAAATCTGTTCCTGATGTGCGCTGATTGCTATAGTTTAACATTCTGTGTGACACTCCTTTTTATACTCCTTTTCACATAACGCAACCCATCGTAGTTGCCATCCGCCGAAACAGTATAGCCTTGCACGTCCTGAGCAAAAAAAACAATATTGTCTTCATACCATAGTGACACATAGGGCAGCAATTGATGCAGTTTTGTCTGTAATTGCCGGTATAATTTTGCCTGTTCAGTCAAATCCTGATTTTTTTCTGCCTTCTCAATCAATTGATCAATCTGTTTATCAACCAGCCGGCCCCGATTGGCACCTGCAGGTGGAAAGGAATCACTGTGAAACACATAATGAAAAATATCAGGGGTTTTAATCCCGACCCAGGTCAGGCTATAGAGCTGGAACTTACCTTTTTTTATATCAGCATAAAAAGTCCCCCAGTCATAACTGCGAATATCAATGTCAATAAAAATTGCTTTTAGCTGGCTTTGAATAATGGTGGCAATACGGATGCGAAAAGGATCACTGGACGTTTTATAAGTCAGTTGCAGGCGTTTTTGCTTTGAATAGCCCAGTTCATGCATCAGGGCAATGGCTTTTTGAAGATCAAAGGGATAGTGTTTTAACCTGGCTCCGGCCCAATGCTGCGGAGGAAAAAAACCGCTGGCTGTCCGGGCGGCATTACCCAAAGCATATTGAATTATCTTATCCCTGTCCAAAGCATAGGCTATGGCTTCCCTTAACTTGCGCTTACCCGTCAGCTTATCCTGTAAATTGAATCCCAGATAACTGTAATTGGAGCCTTTTTGCGTCAAAAATCTAATATCAGATTGTTTTTTTAAATAGGAAATGTGTTCAGGAGGCAGGTTATTCTGCAACAGATCCAGTTCACCGCGCAATAGTTTTAATACTCGAATGGTGGGATCTTTTACGGTTAAAAATTCAAACAATTGCTTATCCGTGCGTCGGCGTAAGAACAATTGTCCATCAAATGGCCAGTGGGAAAACTCAAATTCTCCACTGCCTACGGGCTGCAGATTAAAAGCATGTCCGGATTTGAGCAGGTCTGCAGGCACAATGCCAATGACCAGAAAGGCGGGGAATAATGGGTCAGAACGGTTTAAATAAAAATCAACTGTTTGTTCATCAATAAGTTCTACCCGTTCAATATGTTTCAGGGAATTGTGATGCGGCGAAGCACTGCCTTTTTTTAGTAAGGCATCATAAGTTGCCTTGATATCAGCCGATGTAAGCGCTTTACCATGATGAAAATAGTTCTGTTTAAGCAGCCTAAACCGATAATGCTGATCGTTGAGTTTCTGCCAGCTTGTAATACCGGGGACAGGCAAATTATCTGGACCAAAGTCAACGAGTTTTTGATAAATTAAACGATTAATCCGACTTGATACGGCATCTGTTGCATTGAGTGGGTCCAGTGTGACTGCAGCACTGCTCAGGCCAAAACGAATGGGGCTCTGTGGTTTATTGCTATGCTGTAAAGGGTTTTGGCGCCCCTCACTGCAAGCCAGCAGAAATATTAGCAGCAAGCTCAATAAAAGCCATTTAATCACACGGCCTGGTCCTTCCAGCTCTTATAGGGGTTCTTAATGAGCATAGAGTTGTAATAACGCTTATCATGAGAAACCTCCTGACCCAGCCATTCCGGATGCTCAAAGGTATCGTTTTCATCCTTTAGCTCCACCTCCGCCACAATCAGTCCTTTATTATCTCCATCAAATTCATCAATTTCCCAGACATGTTCACCGGCATAAATATAATGGCGTGTTTTCTCTATCAGTGGTTCGGCACACAAAGTGGCCAGCAGCTCTTTAGCATCTTCCATAGGAATGGGATACTCAAATTCTTGACGCCGTACGCCCAGTGTGGCACCTTTTATATTCAGATTAGACTTATCACCTTCAATTCTCACCCGCACGGATGATTTTTCGGAACCCAGCAAATAGCCCTGGCAAAATTGCACTTGCTTTGTAACCTGCTGTCGCCAATTATCATTTGCCAGCAAAAATTTTTTTTCTATTTCAACACCCATTTGGTCACCTATTTGTACAGTACGAATTTTGTTGCAGCTTATAACGCATTACTTCCTGAACAGTGCTATTGATTCCACATGCGCAGTATGGGGAAACATATCCATAACCCCGGCCTTAATCAGTTTGTAAGCATTTTTATGCACCATTATCTCGGTATCTCTTGCCAAAGTGGATGGATTACAGGATACATAAACAACCGTATGAGCAGCAAATTTTGCTAAATATTCGACAATTTCTTTAGCACCACTGCGTGCCGGATCCAGTAAAATACGATCATATTTTTTCTGCGCCCATGTCATAGCAGAAAAATCTGCAAATAAATCTGCGGCATAAAAGTCTACATTAGTAATGTCATTGCTATGGGCATTTTTCTTTGCCCGAATCACTAAATCAGAACTGCCTTCCACGCCCGTCACATGAGCGGCCTTACGCGCCAGGGGCAAGGTGAAATTACCCAGTCCGCAAAACAGGTCCAACACCTGATCCCCGGGTTGCGGATCCAGCAGGTCCAATGCCAGATTAATCATTTTCTGATTTATGTGCGAATTAACCTGGGTAAAATCTGTGGGTTTGAATTCATGGACAATATTATACTCCGGCAAGGCATAACTCAGAGGCCTGAAAGCGTCATCAGCAGGCCACAAACGAGTAATACTATCCGGCCCCTTGGGTTGCAGATAGAGATGCAAGTCCATTTTCCGGGCATAAGCCAGTAGTTTTTGCCTGTCCTCATCGCTAAACGGTTCCAGATGGCGGACAATAAAGGCGCCCTGCTCATCGCCATAAGCCACTTCAATCTGGGGAATTTTCTGATAAATAGACAGCGAACGAAGCACATCGGATAATTCAGTCAGGTGCAGGCCGACAGGTGGATACAGCACCTTACAACTTTCCAGTTCGGCTAGAAAATTACTATGCTTTTCCCTGAACCCCACCAGCATCTTATCT
This sequence comes from uncultured Gammaproteobacteria bacterium, assembly GCA_965363935.1. Classification (GTDB taxonomy): domain Bacteria; phylum Pseudomonadota; class Gammaproteobacteria; order GRL18; family GRL18; genus CBDTVA01. Next base: position 12,413 of record CBDTVA010000036.1, read on the forward strand.
TTTTTAACCACAAAGCGCACGCCCAGTCGCGCTTTTCTGCGATATCCCCAATGTGGTCCGGTTAAGGGTTCCAGAACCGTTTGCGGCAGTGCTTTACCGATACGTTTCAGATTTTCCAGCAGGACACCCTGCTTAAGTACAATTTGTTGAGTTTCATCTAAGTGTTGTAAACTGCAGCCGCCACAAACGGCAAAGTGCGGACATTGGGGCTCAACACGAAAGGGTGAGGCCTTAATGACTTCATGCACTTTGCCTTCCGCAACATTTTTTCGTTTATTGGTATAAATGAAGGTCAACTCTTCCCCTTCCAGAGCACCATCAATAAATACCGTCATATCATCAATATGACAGACACCTTTACCGTCATGACTGACTGATTCAATTGTTACCTGAACAGGATCCTGGGGAAGTTTTTGTCTGCGTCGTCGTCTGGCCATAGGGAATGAATATCTGAAAAAGAATGAAGTGCGATTTTAGCAGAACAACCGACAATAGGGAATCAGCTAAAAAATGGAAAATAAACAACCTTTAAACTTATTTATTTTCCATTCTTTAGCCCATCGACCAATAAACGGGTCATTTTCTCACTGTCCATGGGTTTACCATACAGGTAACCCTGCACATATTCACAACCTTTGTTTTGCAGATAGTCACTTTGTGCTGAAGTTTCCACACCTTCTGCAATCACCTTTAAATTCATGCTATGAGCCAGGGAAATAATCGCTACAATAATGGCCTGATCATCCTCATTGTCAGTCACGCCGCGGATAAATCCTTGATCAATTTTCAACTTGTTGACAGGTAGTTTTTTCAAATAACTCAGGGATGAATATCCGGTTCCAAAATCATCAATTGAAATGGTAATCCCCAAAGCCCGGATTTGCTGTAGTGTGGCAATGGCCTGTAGCGGATTTTTCATAATATACCCTTCTGTCACCTCCAGCTCAATCCATTCAGGAAGACATTGATTTTCCTTAAGAATCTGTGAAATTCGTTGCACGATATCCGCTTGTTGCAATTGTTTAAAGGAAAACTTGACCGCAACACGGAAGGATTTTTTATACAGTTTCACCCATTGAATCACCTGCTTACAGGCCATGTCGAGCACCTGTTCTCCTAATGTAACGATAAGACCGGTATCTTCCGCCAGGG
>CBDTVA010000037.1:0-13490 GCA_965363935.1 uncultured Gammaproteobacteria bacterium
TTCCAGTGAAGTACCACCACTCCGTTTTATAGGCCTGATGCGCCAGATGATCGCGCGGGAAGTGAAACTCCATGGGACGCACTGCTTTTTCAAACACAGCACCGCCCTGCGGCCCGGGTTGTTCCCCTAATACTGACTTTAGAGACAGGGAGTTTATTGCGGGATTCGCAGCACTGATAGCAGAGGAAAAAGCCAGCAGAATAAAACACTGACAACACCGGGACCACACAGACTATTCTCCTCTCAAGGCCAAAGCCGGTAATGTTCTGCTCAGATGCCAGGCGGGATAGATGCCCGCCAGCAAGGCAGACAAAATTGCCAGTCCCGCGGCCATAACAAATTCCCTGAGGGGCAGAATAAACTGCATTGACCAGCCAAATGAACGATAGTTAACCACTTCAACCAATAGATAGGCTATCGCAATTCCCATGGGCATGGCTAATAGAGCAGCGACTATGCCCATCGATAAGGTCTCGATATACACCAGGGTTGATAATTGTTTACCGGTCAGGCCGGTTGCCCGGAGTATGGCAAATTCCCGGCTGCGTTCCAGTTCAATGGCCATCAGGGCACTGAGAATACCCACAAATGACACTAAAATCACTAATAGTTTCAGAACATTGGTGATATTAAAAGTACGATCAAAAATCATCAGGGATTTCTTATGCACAGTCTGTCTGGAAACAAACTGCAGGGAACGGCCGCTGATAAGTTTCTGCAGCTGTTGTTCAAACAGCTCCTGCCTGCTTCGATTGTGCAAAATTTCATCGGACAGATAAACACCCAGGGCCTGCAGTTTTCTATCCTGCCAATAACGATTATAGGTCGTCCGGCTCATATTAATGACACCGTGCTCAGAGCCATAATGGTAATAAATCCCAACGATCCTGAATGACCGCAGGGCGTTTTGTTTCTTTTTTCTGCTGACCGGCAGTTCAATTTCATCACCCACCGATAAACCATGCCGATAAGCATAGGGCTCTGAAATAATGACCGCATCCTGGTTAAGCCAGGCTGTTTGTGCTGCCGAAGGATTGCCCTCTTTTAAGCGAAAGGCAGTGAAACTGGCAGGCGGAATATCCAGCACGGTGAGATGATGATACTGACCATGCAGATAGAAATCCACCTCCTGAACACTACTGGTATGCTCAACTCCGGGCAGGCGGGATAAATCAGCTAAAAATTGCTGAGCTAAAGGCTGCTCTGATGCCCCCATCCCTAGCGGGGTATCAGTATCCGCCGGGCTGATATAATAATCAGCTTTCAGATAGCCCAGCAACCACTCATCCACCGTAAAACGAAAACTGTCCACCATAATCCCGATGCCCAGTGCTGCAGAAACTGATACGCTTAATGCCGCAATGGCAACAATACTGCGGCTGAATGAACGAGAAATATTATTCACGGCCATTTTTCCGGGTAGCAGAAACAGGCGTTTCATAATAATGGCTAAAAGAAACAGCAGATAGCGTGTCATAAAAGGCAGCAGACATATCAAGCCAATAATTAACACAAACACCAGAATAAAGCCTGTGGCAATACCGCCTGTCTGTTCTTTAACCAGAACATAGACCAATAGACAAATGGCTAAACCGGGCAGTATAAGCCCGCTACTCCAACGCTTGATTTTTGCTTCCAGATCGCTGCGTTGCAGAGCTTTGACCGGCCTGCTGTAAGCTGCTTCAAGCGCCGGTATTATTGCCGATAACAAGGTTGCGCCAACACCCAGTAAAACGGCTTTCAGGACGCTTATATAGGTCCAGTGCAGTTGCGTGACCTGCAGGACATAATACAGATCATTGATAGTTCGGGTGACAAAATACAATAAAATTTGTGCCAGTCCCAGTGCCATTATTAAACCGCACCCTATGGCTAGTATGGCGATTACCAATGCCTCGGCAAGAACCTGTCGAAACAGTTCTTTTCGGGTTACACCCAGTACTCTCATGCGCGCCATCAAATCCCTGCGCTGCACGACTGAAAACATCATGGTGTTATAAATCAGAAACATTGACACCAGCAGACCCAGCATGCTTAAAGCTGTCAAATTCAATTCAAAGGATTGGCTTAAGCGGGCAATCGCGTTTGAGTATTCATCTGCTTTGACCAGCTGAGTTCCCTCTGGCAAAAGAGCTTTGATCTGCTCTGGCAATTGCGCATCATCTTTATCAAGCAGTAGATCAATCTGGCTGATATAACCCTGATAATTTAATAACTCCTGAGCCGTACTGATATCACTGATCAGCCAGTTAGTGATTTGTGCTTGATAGGCCTGTGGTGCCCTGAAAGAACCAATTATGGATAACTGCGTGGACTGCCGGGTGGTTTTTTGTGCAGGGTTTTGTCTTGCACCACTGTGCAGTGCAATGTGATCGCCAATACGCAAATGGTGTTGTTGTAAAAACTCCGAGCTCACCAATACGGTATTCGCTTCAGTCAGCAGGCGCTGCAGATGCTCCCCGGACAGGGATTCGATCATGCCCTGCTGCCAGGTTCTTATTTCAGCCTCACTAAAAGGATCAATACCAATTAGCTGCGCATTAATTATGGCCCTGTTTTGCCGCGCATTATTTTCCCTAAGCGTCAGTTGGACCGGCTGTTTTATCAGCGGTGTAATTTTTCGCAAGCCAGGATGGCTTCTCAATTGTGCATAAATCGATTCCGCTATGGCATTATCGGTGTTGATAATGCGATGGCTGGCATGTCCGGAAACAGACTGGGTTGACAGGTAAAAGCTCTGCCGGGCACTATGACTGGCCAAATCAATAGCCACTATAATAGCCACGCCCAGCGCCACGCCTAACACAGAAAACAGTAATTGTAAGGGATGCTTTAATAGATATCGCCAACTGGAACGATATAACAGAGTCCGGGTATTTTTATTAAGCAGCATGTTAACGCTTCAGTTCCTGCCCATGACAGAAAGATGCCCGTTTTTTAAGGATAAAATCCGATCTGTGCGCTTTGCAATCTCCTGACTATGGGTCACAATCAACATGGTCACCTGGTATTCTCTGGCCAGTTCAAGTAACAGATCCATCACCTGCCGTCCGGTTTCATCATCCAGATTTCCGGTTGGTTCATCGGCCAATAAGATTTTCGGCTGATGAATAATGGCACGGGCAATTGCCACCCTCTGTTGTTCCCCTCCCGATAAATTTTCCGGGTATTGGTGCTGCTTGTGTTCAATGCGAAGCTTGTGCAGTAATCGCGTTATATTACCCGCGGCATTGTTATCAAGCCTGTTACATAACTCCAGAGGGAACTGAATATTTTCCACAACCGTCAGCGTCGGGATCAAATTAAAAAACTGAAAAATAAAGCCAATATTATGACGCCGAAACAGGGTTTGTTGTTCTTCGTTGATGGCGCTGATATTTATGCTCTGGTTTTTATCAGACATCACTATCTCACCACTATCAGGCGCATCAATACCGGAAATCAGATTCAGCAAAGTTGTTTTTCCCGAACCACTGGGGCCGATAAGAGCCACTATTTCAGCCTCATCAATGGTAACATTAATATCATCAAGAATAGTTTGCTGTTGTTCGCCCTCCTGATAATGTTTACTGATACTGTTCAGTTTAATTTGCACACAATCACCCTGATCACACAAATTGATTTAATGAAGCATGGCTGGATTGGGTAAACACCTTATTCACTACGATCAGCCCCAGACCACAAATCAGTAGCAAGGCCGCAGTGGTAATGCCGATCCAGACCAGCGGATGTAGCGCATAGCTGATATTGAAAACCTGTTTATACAGTACAAAACTGGCCAGCTCTGCCAGAACTATAGCCATCAGAGCACTTAGTACAGCAACCACCACAAATTCAACCAGTAAACAACGTCTGAGTTGTCTGGCGCTGGCGCCCAGAGTACGGATCACTGCATTTTCGTACATGCGCACATCCAGTGTTGACGACAAAGAGGCGCTTAACACCAGCATCCCGGCAGCAATTATAAACAGAAAAATAAACTCTATGGCATGGGAAATTTTTTCAATAATATACTGCACCTCCCGCAGTAGTTCATCCACTTCAATAATCGTGATCCCCGGAAATTTCTCAATAAGTTCATTCAGTTTGTGCTTATCGCCCCTGGCCAGATAAAAACTGGCAATCCAGGTGACAGGATAGTGCTCGATCAGACCCGGTGAAAAAATAATATAAAAGTTTGGTTGAAATGAATCCCATTGTACCTTTCTGATATTATAGACAAGCCCGGATATGCTTTGTGAACCAATTTGAAACCCCAGGGTATCACCAATTTCTATATTTAATGCCTTAGCTAAACCGCTTTCAAGAGAAATTTTTGCCGGTGCGGTATTATCCGGCGTGCCATTTTTCTCTTTGCTGCCCGGCACAACGTTTTGCAATGAGGCATTTTCCTGCCAACCCCGGCCCGACAAAATTTGACTTTGCTGTTGGCCCTGAACCGGCATTGTTTTACTGAAACTCAGATTCAACTCACGATGCAGGGCATTGTGCTGCTGCGCCGTTTCAGAAATAAGCTCTTTTATCGGGCGTTGATTTAAATGACTCAACCTGCCCCTGACCATGGGATACAGACCTTTGTTGCTGATGGACTGGTGCTGCAGATAGTGTGCAAATTGCTCCCTTTCATAGCTTTGCACATTAATGACAAAATGGTTAGGCGTTTGTGCAGGGAATTGTTGCTGCCATTTGTCCAGCAATTCACTGCGCAACAAAAAAATTAAAATCAGCAAGGCAAAAATCATACTGAAGGTGGCAATTTGTAATAAAACAGGTTGTCTGTGGCGCTCCAGATTGAGTAGAGAAAGCCGATTGATCAAGCTGTATTGCCTGGCAAATTGAATAACTCGGGCTAGCAGAAAGCGGGCCACAAAATAGAGCACCAGAGAACTCAGGATAATGACCAGATAAAACCACAGGGTGACTTTAAAATTGCCTGTATAGAAAAATGAAATCAGTAACAGCCCCATCACACTCAGCAGGTAAAACAGAGTACTGCCGGCATTCTGTCCAGAGCTGTCTTTTCGTATCAATGCCATAGGAGACAGTTTTTTCAGGCGGCTCAGGTTTGCCATGGACAGACTCAGCAACAGGAATACCCCACTGCCCAGGCCCACCCAGGCAGGCAGGGCAGTCAATCCCATAGCACTGTTCTGAGCGTTGGCAGCGGGTAATAAATCATTCATCATCTGCAGCACACCCAGATACACCGTATAGCCCAGAATAATACCGGCAAGACTGCCCAGCACGGCCAATATAAGCAATTTATACAGTTCAATGCTAATAAGACGTTTTTCACTACAGCCAAGGCAGAGCATAATGGCACAGTTTTTATCCTGTCTTTGTGCAAACCGGTGGCTATTAACGCTAATGGCGATGGCCGCCAGTAATACCGTTAAAAGCGCTGCCAGAGACAGGAAATCACCGGCCTTTTTCAGATTGGTATTGACAGCATTTAGTCCTTCCACACCGGAACGCAAAGTCTGCCCGGCGCGCAGCTGTGGTTTCAGCCATTGCCTGTAGCTTTGCAGAGCATTTTTTGAGCTGGCGCCTGAGCCAGAACCGGAATCCGGGCCTGAAAAGAAATACAGATAATCCACCCGGCTGCCCGGTTGAACCGTCGCAGTCCGGGCCAGATCAGCCAGATTAATCATTGCCGCAGGCGCAATAGTGAACAGCGAACTGGACTGTCCCGGTACCCGTTCCAGGATGCCGCTGGCACGAAATTCTGAGTCACCCAGTTCAAGTGCATCTCTTTTGCCGTTTTGCTGATCTTCAGACATAAAAGTGAGCTTGAAATACAGTGCCAGGCGTTTGTCCAGCCAGATTTCGCCTCTGGGCGGAGCCTTTGCCGGTTGCGCCGGAGCGTTGGTAGCCTTGGCCTGTTTCGCTGCTGCTTTTCTGACCAGCAATTCGCCCTGCAGGGGGAAATTATCTGACACTGCCTTGATCTGTGCCAGTTTGAATTGCCCATTGACAACCAGCATACTGGGAAAAGCCCTCATCTGAGCGTGACGAAGAGCGTGTGCGTCTGCCTGCTTCAGCCAGGCAGACGGTACGGGTGACGGTGATTTGAGGATCAATTGTGCGCCATTGAGCTGCGTGGCATGATCCAGCATTGAATGATCAATTCGCTGGATAAAAAAGCCGATACAACTCAGGCTGCCTACCGCAACCACAATGGACAGGAACAATAAACTGAGCTCACCTTGCCGGAGTTCCTTCTGAAATAATTTAAAAGCCAGTTGAAGTGTGTGCATATAAGCTTTAGTTTTCCGTCTGACCAGCTACTTTTTATAACCAGTTGAGGTCATTTCTGTCAGGATACCACGATCCAGTTGAAAATGCCGCTGACAGGCCTTCGCTAAAGACTGATCATGAGTCACCAGCACCAGCATAGTTCCCAGTTCCTGATTCAGTTCAAACAAAAGCTCAATAATGGTTTCCCCGCTGAGCTGATCCAGATTACCCGTCGGTTCATCGGCAAACAGAATTTCCGGCTGGCCGGCAAACGCTCTGGCAATCGCAACCCGCTGCTGTTCTCCGCCTGAAAGCTGCAGAGGTTTGTGTTCATAGCGTTCCGACAGACCCACCCGATCCAGCAGTTGCTCCGCCTGTTGCCGGGCATTTTTATCACCCTTGAGTTCCAGCGGCAGCATCACATTATCCAGGGCATTTAAAGCCGGGATCAAGTGAAAGGACTGGAAAACAAAGCCTATCTTGTCCTGTCGAAGGCGAGCCCTGCCTTCTTCATCCAGAGCAACTAATGACTGACCATCAATTTCGACCTGACCCGAACTGGGTGTATCCAGGCCGGCCAGTAAAGAAAGCAGGGTTGACTTACCCGATCCGGAGGCACCGGTAATCGCTACCGATTCCCCCGGTTCCAGACGAAAGTTAATATCTGTTAAAATATCCAGTCGACCATTGGGTGTGATAATATTTTTTGCTAAGCTGTTAACAATTAACAAAACTAACCTCTTAAGGAATTCCCTGCCATTTGGGTTAATTTTACACTGGCTCAGGACTATTTATGCAAACAAATAAAAATTATCTTTCATCTGTCCTCTTTCTGACCACTTTGAGTCTGATTAGTTTAATAATAACGCTTTCAAACGGGCCTGCTATTGCTGCCGCTCCAGAACTGAAGAACAGGACGATTTTGCTGCTGGGTGATAGTTTAAGTGCCGGCCATGGAATTGAACAGGGGAAAAACTGGACTGATTTATTACAGCACCGGTTAAACAAAAATAACCAGGGAGTGCAGTTAATTAATGCCAGTATTAGCGGAGATACCAGCGCCAATGGGCTCAATCGTTTACCCGGAGCCATTGAACAATATCAGCCGGAGCTGATTATTATCGAGCTGGGCGGTAATGACGGCTTGCGCGGCCTGTCCATTTCGCACATCAGGAATAATCTGGAATCTCTGATCCAGTCAGGGCTTGATGCCAGGGCAACCGTGCTGCTGATGGAAATAAGAATACCTCCCAACTACGGTAAAAAATACACTCAGGCATTCAGCCGGATTTATCCCCAACTGGCGAAAAAATACTCCCTGCCCCTGATCCCGTTTATACTCAATCAGATTGCGCTCAAGCCGGAACTGATGCAGGCCGACGGCATTCACCCCAATGAAAAGGCTCAAGCTGAAATTATGGAAACACTATGGCAAGCACTCAAGCCGTTACTCTGATTGAGACCATTGGGGTGGCCTCCTGTCTTGGCGGTTCACAGGACAGCTGCGATATTGCGCCTTATGTCATCCGTGCTTCGCCATTTCAACAACTATTAACCGACAATAATCTGGCCCTGCACTGGCAGCAGATAGTGGCACCCGCTTATGACGCGCCCAATTCACTGCCCTGTCTTGCCCGGATCAGCAAGGAAATTGCCTGTCTGACTTATAAACACACGCTTGAACACTTTAGCGGACACTCTACCGGAGAACAGACAGGCAAGCCTTTTCTGCTGCTCTCCGGGGATCACTCAAGCGCTATTGGTACCTGGTGCGGGGTCATGAGTGCTTTAGCTCATAGTGATAAAAAGCTTAAGACTCTAGGCTTGATCTGGCTGGATGCGCACCTGGATGCTCATACTCTGGAAACGTCACCTTCCGGAAATCTGCATGGCATGCCCTTGTCTGTCCTGCTGGGTAAAGCCGACAAAAAACTGCAGGCAACTTATCCTGATGCAGCTCTGGAGCAGCATACCGGCTGTGGGCATTTGTCAGGCAATAATCTAAGCCTGTTGGGGGTGCGAAGTTATGAAGCGGAAGAACTGGCTTTGCTGGGGCAGGTCAATGCCAAAATCTATAGCATGGATGCACTGCAAAATAATTCAGCCCCCGAACAATGGTTAAATCATATCGCTAAAGATTTATTAACACGCTGTGATGTAATTGGCATAAGCCTGGACATGGATGCCATCAACCCTGAAGATGCACCTGCGGTTGAAACACCTGAGGAACATGGTATTTCAGGAGCACTGCTCATTGCCATGCTGAAGCAGTTTTCCTGTCGGGAGAAACTGGTCGGTTTTGAAATCAGTGAATTTAATCCGGTGAATGATATAAACCACAGGACAGAAAAGTTACTAATGCAAATAATTTGTGCAATGTTTGACAAATGAATTACTCAGAGCATCCATTTATTCAGCTTTTAACGTCCCTTTTTTTAAAGGGGGAAAGCAGTAAACGGCTATTTTGTATGACCCTGTATTAAACTAAATAGATTTTTGGCATTATCCAGGTTGGGAATTAAATTGATGTCTTTGCCAAGTTTCATTTCCTGAGCTAACTGATACACCAGTTTCAGTATAGAAAAATCCTCTAGTGCAAACCCGACTGAGTCAAAGAAGGTTATTTCACTATTATTTTCCCGGCCTGGTTTTTTGCCGGTAATAATTTCCCAAAGCTCTGCATCAATCAGTGCTTCCTCCCCCTGCTGTATTTCACCTTCTGCCCTGCTCTGGGGAGTATATTCAACCACAACTTTGCAGTGCTTGAGAATGGCCGGTGAAAATTCTGTTTTGCCCGGGCAATCACCGCCCATTGCGTGAATATGGGTACCGGGTTTTATCTGTTCGGCGGTAAATAATTCAAGCCGTTTTTTGGCTGCGGTGGCTGTAACAATAATATCCGCTGCCCGTACGGCAGCGGCAATAGTATCACAGCGTAACAGCGCATCTGAGTGCTTGGCTAAAGCTGGCCGCATATTTTTCTCAAATTTATCCATGGCCAGGGGATCAATATCAAAATAGCTGATCTGCTGGATGGGAAATTGCGCCATAAAGGCATGAGCCTGGAATTCAGCCTGTGCTCCGGTACCAATAATAGCCAGAAGCTGACTGTCCTTTCTGGCCAGGTACCTGGCTGCTAAGGCGGCCGTAGCGGCTGTTCTTAGAGCAGTTAACAGGGTCATTTCACTGATCATCAAAGGATAGCCGCTGGCAACTTCTGACAGCAACCCCATGGCAACCACGCAGAGTTTATTGTCACGGGTATTATCAGGATGACCATTGACGTATTTAAAGCTGTAAAACTCATCATTGGAGCAAGGCATTAATTCAATGACGCCATGGGAATAGTGCGTAGCATGCCGGGGTGACTTATAGAATGTATGCCACCGGGAAAAATCATTTTCCAGAGTCTGTATCAATTGCACATAAAAATTGTTCAATCCGATCCTGGAAATCATCTGACACAAAGTATCAATATCAATAAGCTTCATACTATTATTTCCTTTGACCATCAGTGAAAAGCATAGAAAACGTTTAATCGTTTTTCAAGCAGAAAGCCTAAGGGTAAACCCTTATATTAATAAATACATATACTTAGGACTGCTTAAAGAATCAAAAAAAAGTGAATTTTTATATATTAATGGTTGCTTATATTAAAAAATAAATATATACTTGCCTCACTTGATTAAGAAATTGAGAAAACAGCAGCCCCACAAGGGACGTTTTTTTTAAGCCTGAGCTCATGTTTTTATCAATTCATGCTAATGCTTGTAGTAAATTTTCGTTATCAATTTGGTAACAATAAACACATTAACCTATAGCTTTTTTAAACAATATTGGAGAGTATAAAATGAAAAAATTATTAATTGCTGCTGCTATCGCTGCTACTACCGCTTCTGTGTCTGCCAGCGCATTCTGGGATGACGGAAACAGCAACACTAACTGGAACGGTTCCGGTTACAACAATATGTACAACAACGGTGCTGGTAATGCATACGGTAATGGCTGGGGCGACGGTTCTGGCGATGCTGATATGGATGGTGATGTTGAAATCACTATTAAAGCCAGTGGTCGTGGCCGTGGTCGTGGTAACACTCGTGGTTCTGCTTATGGCAATGGCTACAGCAACTACAATGGTTCCAACAACTTCGACAGCCGTTTCGATGGATACAATAACTACGACAACACTTCAGGTAACTATGGCCGTCCTTATGGCCGTCCTTATGGCTATGGTTATGCTCCTCAAGCTGTTGCACCACAAGCAGCTCCAGTTGCACCTGCACCTAAAGCAGCACCTGCTGCCAAGTAAGCAATATGATTTAACCGGCATTAACGTATTGAATAATGCCACAGTTAAAAAATATTAAAAAAAGCCCGTAACAGAACTCTGCTACGGGCTTTTTAATGATTGAGACATTTGCTCGGGTTACACTGAGATAAACTTGCGGGTAAACCCTTAGATCAACAAATACAGATACTTAACTCTGATGACAGGATAAAAAAAAAGTGACTTTTTTATATTAATGGTTGCTTATATTAATCATCAAAGATATACTAGCCTCACTTGATTAAGAAATTGAGAAAACACCAGCCCAAAGGGATATTTTTTAAGCCTGAGCATATGTTTTTATCAATTCGCAGTACTGCTTGTAGTAAATTTTCGTTATCTTTTTGGTAGCAAAAAACACATAAACCTATAGCTTTTGTAAAAAACTCTGGAGAGTATACAATGAAAAAATTATTAATTGCTGCAGCTATCGCTGCCACCACTGCTTCTATGACTGCCAGCGCATGGTGGGATGACGGCAACAGTAATACTAACTGGAACGGTTCCGGTTACAACGATATGAACAACAACGCTTACGGCAATACTTACGGTAATGGCTGGGGTGACGGTTCTGGTGATGCTGACATGGACGGTGATGTTGAAATCACTGTTAAAGGTCGTGGCCGCGGCCGTGGTCGTGGTAACACTCGTGGTTCTGCTTATGGCAATGGCAACAGCAACTACAATGGTTACAACAACTTCGACAGCCGTTTCGATGGCTACAATAACTACGACAATACTTCCGGTAATTATGGCCGTCCTTATGGCCCTGGTTACGGTTATGCTCCTCAAGCTCCAGTTGCCCCGCGTGCCGCTGTTGCTCCAGCAGCTCCAAACCCACAGGCACAAGCCCAGTTTAAAGCTGAGCAAAAACGTATGCAGGAAATGCAGGCGCAACAACAAGCTCAAATGGCTGCTGCTCGTAAAGCATACGAAGAAAGAATGAAGCAATGGGCCGCTCAGGCTCCTGCTGCTGCACCAGCAGCTAAAGCCGCAGCACCTGCTGCCAAGTAAGGAATACGCTTTAACCTGCATTGAGCAATGCAGCAGTTTAAGACGTATTTATTAAAAAGCCCGTAACAGAATTCTGTTACGGGCTTTTTATTGACTCGGATTCAGTCATAATCACCCGGTTACGGCCTGCTTCTTTAGCCTGATACAGTGCCTGATCGGCTCGTTTAATTACCTCGTCAATACTTTCAGCTGGTGTCTGTATTTGCGTCACACCAAAACTGCAGGTAACCGGTATCTGCAGCGGATGCAATTGTTCAATTAACTGCCGGAATGTTTCTGCCTTATATTGAGCCGCCTGGAGCTCACAATTATCCAGCAAAATAACAAACTCCTCCCCGCCAAACCGGGTGACTATGTCCTCCCCGCGGCATTGTTTGACAATTAAAGCTGATACAGCCTGTAAAACCGCATCACCTGCGGGATGACCATACTGATCATTAATACTTTTAAAGCGGTCAATGTCCATCATTATCAGGCTCAGTGGACAGTGTTGCCTTTTTGAGCGGGAAATTTTTTTTATGGCGCTCACCATCAGAAAATGGCGGTTATAAAGTCCGGTCAACTGATCATGTGTCGCCATGGCCGCCAGCCTGTCTCGTTGCTGTTTTAATGTGATATGAGTATTAACTCTTGCCGCGACAATCGAAGGACGGATAGGCTTGGTAATATAATCCACTGCCCCCAGTTGCAAGCCACGCTCTTCATCTTCTTCCTGATCATTGACAGTAACAAAAATCACCGGCAGATCCTGGGTAGCTGAGTCATCTTTCAATTGTTGACACACTTCATAGCCGTCCATACCCGGCATTTCTATATCCAGCAGGATTAAATCTATCTCAGATTCATTATGCACCAGTTCCAGACAACGCAGGCCATCGGTTGCGACTTTAATACGATACTTGTCCCTTAGACAAGCTGCCAGTACCTGGATATTGGCCGGGACATCATCGACAATTAAAATAACCGGTTTTGTATCCATTTAATTATTCTCCAACTGGCTGGAACCCACATTAAATCCTCTAGTAGCCCCTATTCTATAAATCGTTTGCAGCGCCTCTGGTGAATCAAACTGGGCTATCTGCTCTCGCAAAGACTTTAGCAGGACCTGTATACTCTCATCAGATGAGCCGGCCAGCAATGGCTGCAGATCCTGAATATCAATATAATCTCCCTGCTGTAATTTTTCAGCCAGGGTCTGCAGTAAAGTAGTTAATTGTTCGTTAGTCAAAAAAGTTTGTTGTGTTGCTTGAGCCATCGAGTGTTCTGCCTGATATTGCTGCATAAGCTGGTTTATGTGCTGACAGGCTTTCACCAGCTCTGACATCAGTTGCATTAATTGCTCTGGCTGTTGCTCTTTATTGCAGGCTAAGGAGGCTTTGGCAAGGGCTTCCATCTGTGCCGCCAGCTGCTGCACACGCAAGCCGCTAAGGTTTGCAGACACGCCTTTAATCGTATGAGCTGTGCGCCGGATTTGTTCCATGTTTCGGCTGTCAAGTGCTTGCTGCAGCACATCCAGCTGCACCGGCATATCTTCCAGGAACAGCTCAATTAATGGCAGCAATCGCTTTGTCTCGCCGCCTGCCCGTTTAAGAGCAGCAGTTTTATCCCAATCGGGCAGGTCTTCAATTGCACTATGAGCGACAAGCTCATTTTCCGCTTTTTCAGAGTGTTTATTTTCATTGTCATCAGGCGATACTTTATCAAAGCGACTGATAGTGCCCGAAGTGCTCGTTTGATTACCCCGATCCGACAGCCATTCAGACAGTTTAGCATAAACACGATCCGGATCGATGGGTTTACTCAGGTAATCGCTCATTCCGGCAGCCAGACATTTTTCCCGATCCCCCTGCATGGCATTGGCCGTCATAGCAATAATGGGAATAGCCTGATAACGCTCACCGCCATTACCCGA
>CBDTVA010000038.1:0-13425 GCA_965363935.1 uncultured Gammaproteobacteria bacterium
ATCTGCCCGCTGAACAAGCCGTTGACGAGGCCTTTAATGACATTCGCGTGCATCAGTTTTCAGTAATTGCCGGAATGCAAACAGCACTAATAGCAATATTAAAGCGCTTTGATCCCAAAAAACTGGAACACAGGCTGCAAAAACAAAGCCCTATAAGTGCCAATATACCGATTCGCAAACAGGCAAAATTATGGGAATTATTTGAACAGCTGTATGAAGAGATTGAGCATGAAGCTGAAGATGATTTTTATCATCTATTTGGTGAGGCATTTGCGCAAAGCTATGAGCAACAGATCAAGAAAATTAAAGCTTCAAAAGATGAAATTCCAATTGAATAGATGACCATGGAGCTCTGAGAATTATCATGAATGTTATAAGACTGCTTATCATTTTGTCGATTTTAGTTCTGTATGGTTGCAGTCCTTCACCGACTGTTATTAATGCCACACTCAATGCTTCCAACGATGTCAACCCGGACCTGTCCGATCGCCCATCGCCTATCGTAGTACGTGTTTATGAACTTAAAAGTCTGGGTACCTTTGAAGCAGCTGATTTTTACAGCTTATTTGATAATCCCGAAGCAATTCTTGGCTCAGATCTGATCAATTCGGCGCAGTTTCATCTAAACCCCGGAGATACCCAGATTTACAATCAGACCACATCTCCTGAAACCAACTATGTTGCTGTGACCGCAGCTTATCGCAAATTGAACCTTGCAATATGGAGAGATCACATGGTTATACCCACAGAAAAAACCACTGATATCATAATTTATCTGGAAAAATTAAACGTAAGCATTATGAAAAAAGCTAAGTAAGCAATTATCCAACCTTTTTAGGGTAAGCATATGTCATGGAATAACAAGGTTATCTGGACTGAGGGCATGTTTCTTCGTCCTCAACACTTTCAGCAGCAGGAACGCAATCTTCAGACGTGGATAGAATCTCGTTGTAATGGCTTAGGACATTTTACCTGGGGCATAACTGAACTTGTCATTGATGAACAACTCCTCACGCTGGGCAAATTTGCAATGATATCCTGTCAGGGCATTTTCCCCGACGGCACACCCTTTACTATACCTGCCCATCACCCGGCTCCAGAGCCTCTGAGCATACCCGCAGAGACAAAAAATCAACTATTGTACCTGGTATTACCGATTAGCCGTATCACTGGCCGGGAGGTATCCAGTGATAATAATGTTGACCAGCTAAGCCGCTATAGACTACAGGATATAGAAGTCAGGGATTTGCACACAGATGCTGAGATAAGCAATAGTACCATCCAAAGCGGTGAATTATACACACAACTTCGTTTAGCCAGTGACAAACTGGATGCCTACGTAGTTGTTCCCATTGCCCGGGTGATCGAACGAAAACCTGACAAACGGGTCATTCTGGATAAAGGCTTTATCCCTACCTGTCTGCATTGCAGTACTTCCAGTCAATTAAGCTCATACATCGAGGAAATTAATGGCACTATGAATCATCGGGGAGAAGCCCTGGCTAAGCGGCTGGTATCACCGGGTGCAGGAGGAGCTTCTGAGATCATAGACTTTTTATTATTACAGATCATTAATCGTTACCAGCCGCTTTTTGCTCATTTTCTTTCTTTAAGTAAATTACATCCTGAAGCTTTGTTTCAAATTCTGATACAGGTCACCGGTGAGCTATCAACCATTACCACAACCCAGCATAGACCAGAAGCCTTTCCATTGTATGATCATGAAAACCTGACCGGGAGTTTCGAACCTGTGATGATCAGTCTGCGCCGGGCGCTTAGCTGGGTATCTGAATCCCGGGCGATTCCTATCCCTCTGGAAAAATACAAGCACGGTATAGAAACAGCGTCCATTCATGATCCTGAGCTGCTCCAGTCTGCGGAATTTGTTCTGGCCGTCAGTGCACAACTGCCAACAGCTAAATTGCAGGCTAATTTCCCACGCCAGATAACCATTGCTACGGTGGACAAACTAAGAGACCTGGTCATGGCGCAGGTACCCGGCATCCAGCTACATGTCCTGGCAGCAGCACCCCGGCAAATTCCTTACCATAAAGGCAAAATCTATTTTGAGCTTGAAAAAAACCATGAACTGTGGAAAGAACTGGAGAAAACCGGATCGCTGGCTTTGCATATTTCCGGTAATTATCCGGGACTTGAGCTTGAGCTTTGGGCGATAAGAGGATAATCACATGTCATCAGATGATCCATTTTTTTCTCCACCATCAGACGATAGAACCATTCTTCGTCCGAGACCCGGCGGCAGATCCTCCGATATACATCAGGAACCGGTCGCACCGGTGCAATCTCCTGTTGCTGAAGCCGCCATTCCCCGGCTGGGCCATCTGAACCCACTGGAAACCGCTTCATCCGGATTGCTGGCCTTGCTGACACGACTGAATAATTCCCGCACGCAATCTGATACTGCGGGGCTAAAAGAAAAAATTATTAATGAAATCAAACAATTTCAGATAACAGCCCAGGCACAGGGCATTGATCCTCAAACCATTACCAGTACCCGTTATGTACTGTGTACTGCTCTGGATGAAGCGGTTCTGAACACACCCTGGGGCCACAGCAGCAGCTGGACACAACAAAGTCTGCTCAGCCTGTTTCATAATGAAGTGTCTGGCGGTGAGCGTTTTTTTAAGTTATTGAAATCATTGGCACAAAACCCGGGAAAAAACAGGAACCTGCTGGAAGTCATGTATCTGTGTCTCGGGCTTGGATTCACAGGCCGCTATCGGCTCATTGAAGGCGGCAGGGATAAACTGACCAGTATCCGGGAATGGCTTTACCAGATACTGCAACAGGAAAGAGGCTATGTAGAGCATGCTCTCTCACCCCGTTGGCAGGGCATACACGATCAACGAAATCAATTGATACAACTCATGCCCCTGTGGGTTATAGGTGCCTTGTCTATCGGCCTTTTGACAATAATATTCAGTGCTTTTCTGTACCAGTTAAACAGTAAATCAGATCCGGTATTCCGGGAAATTTTTGCCGTTAATCCACCCGCTATTAAAATACCTGAAACACTGCCATTAGTCATACCAACACCAAAACCAGCACCAAAACCCCGAATCACTTTGTCAATATTGCTGAAAAATGAAATCCAACGCGACCAGTTAAAAGTCATTGAGTCAACACAACTTAGCACAATAACGATTCGCGGTGATAACTTATTTTCATCCGGCAGCACCAAGGTTAATCCATCAGTGCTACCCTTGTTGGTGAAAATAGCAAAAGCCCTGAATCAATTGCCCGGTCAGGTTGAAATAATAGGTCATTCCGATAATGTGCCTATCCGTAGCGCCCGCTATCCGTCAAATTGGCATTTATCCAAAGCCCGAGCCGAATCAGTCGCGGCTGTGATCAAACAAAACCTGACCAAAGGTGACCGAATCACGGTCGAAGGTCGTGCGGATTTAGAACCGCTTGCCTCTAATGCAAGCCGAGCCGGAAGGGCAAAAAACCGTCGTGTAGAAATAGCATTACTGAAATAGCCACGCAAACAAAAAATAATATAACAGGAACAACCTGTTTCTCCAGGATGATCATTTAAGGATTTTCTGACATATGAAGAAGCTATTAAATTTTATTAAGCAGCGCTGGTTTATCTCACTGCTCGGGGTGCTGGCATTAGGTCTGTTTATATGGTTTCTGGGACCATTTTTTGCGTTTGCAGATTATCAGCCTTTGGCACCAGAGCTTAGTCGTTTTATCCTGATAGGTCTGATTGTTATATTCTGGCTGGTTGTTCAAATCTGGTCTTTTGTAAAAACAATGCGCCAGAACAGTAAGGTTCTGAGTGCTATGGTTGAACAATCCGGGCCGGAAACAAGTCCTGTAGAACAGGCTTCCCAGGAAGAATTACAGGCACTCAATGAACGTATGCAGGATGCCCTGGGGGTACTGAAAAAAACCCGCCTTGGTGGGCGCTCAGGGAAACAGTTTCTTTATCAATTACCCTGGTACATTATTATAGGCCCGCCAGGTTCAGGTAAAACAACCCTGTTAAAGAACTCCAATCTAAAATTTCCACTGTCTGAAAAATACGGCAAAGATGCCATCCGGGGAGTCAGCGGGACCCGTAACTGTGACTGGTGGTTTACCGAAGAAGCCGTGCTTCTGGATACGGCCGGTCGTTACACTACTCAGGATAGTGATCAGCAGATTGACCAGAGCGCCTGGCTTGGCTTTCTGGATTTACTTAAAAAATACCGCCGCAGAAGACCCATTAGCGGAGCAATTATCGCGGTAAGCATTACCGACCTGTTAGAAAAAAGCAAGCAGGAACAGCGTGCTCATGCCAATGCCATTCGACAGAGAGTCCAGGAATTGCATGAACGATTTGGCATGCGCTTCCCGGTTTATTTTCTCTTTACCAAGTGCGATTTACTCGCCGGTTTTATGCAATATTTCGATGATATGAGCCGTGATCTCCGGGATCAGGTATGGGGTATCACATTTCAACAGGATGACGACCTCAAGTTCAACACTCTGGATCAGTTTGAAACAGAGTTTTCAGCCCTGGAGCAACGACTGCACAATCAAGTGCTTGATAAACTGGAACGTGAGCGAGGCGGTGACAGACGTAATTTAATCTATACCTTTCCCCAGCAATTCAGTTCGCTAAAAAACCTGATCCATTCATTTCTGCAAGAAACCTTTGAAACCACAAACTATGAGTTAAGCGTCATGTTTCGAGGCGTCTATTTTACCAGCGCCACTCAGGAAGGATCTCCGATAGACAGAATTATGGGTTCTCTGGCGCAAAATTTCGGTCTCGACAGACAAAGTGTTGCCATAACACCGAGTCAGGGAAAAAGTTTTTTCATTAACCGCTTGTTAAGCGACGTTATCTTTAGCGAATCCGGGCTGGCCGGCACCAACCTGAAATTTGAACACCGTCGTGCCTGGTTACAACGCCTGGCATTTGCAGGCGTATTGGGCGTAACCCTTTTGATGGCTCTGATCTGGCTGGGCAGTTATTTTCAAAATCTGGCCTATATTGATGAAGTCTCGGCACAAACAGACACTTTGCAAACGACGGTCGATGAACTTGATCCGACGCTGGCTAACCCTCTGATAGTACTGAATATGCTCAATAAGGTGCGCAATATGCCGGGAGGCTATGCCGACCGGGATAAAGACACTCCCTGGTCACTGAATTTTGGTCTGTATCAGGGCGATAAGCTTGGTAAAGCGTCTATTTCCCTTTACCAGAAACTGCTGAAAAAAGTTTTTTTACCCCGCCTGATGGCTCGACTCGAACAACAGTTACAGGAAAACAGCAGTAATCCCGATTATCTCTATGAAGCACTTAAAGTCTATCTGATGCTGGACGACGACAAACACTATGATCATGACGCCATCCATAACTGGATTACTCTTGACTGGAAACATAATCTGCCGCAGAGCATCAGTAATGAGCAGAGACAATCACTGACCCATCATCTGGATGCACTGGAACAATTTCGCCCGCTGCATCTACCACGCCCCCTCAATATAGAACTGATAGCACAGGCACGCACGATTCTGGCACAGCGCTCCTTATCGGAAAGAATTTACACCCTGTTAAAACTGGAAATGAGTGATTCCGGTATTCCGGATTTTCGCATCAACGAAAAAGCAGGTCGAGATTCGCTGCTGGTTTTGTCCAGCAAAAGCGGAAAACTGCTAACCAAGAGTGTCCCTGGTCTGTTTACCTGTGATGGTTATAGCAAGGTTTTCATTTTAAACAATGAGCGCTTAACCAGGCAGCTACTTGGAGAAAGCTGGGTACTGGGCACAACTGCTCCAACGGTACTTTCCAGCGCTGAATTAAACACTTTGCGCCAGGAAGTGCTGCAACTCTATCTAAAAGACTATGTAAAACATTGGGATTCATTTCTCAATGATATACGCATCAAACCATTTACCAACCAGACGCAGATGGTTGAAGTTCTGAATATAGTTTCCGGTCAGCGTTCACCTGTCCGACAGTTACTGATAGCCGTCGATAAAGAGACCAGTATGAGCTGTCTGAACAGCATCAATAAATCCATACTGGATAAAGCCGGAGACAAATTAAGTACTGCCCGCTCAACACTGGAAAAAATTATGGGTCAGTCACCCGATACCGCTCCAATAAGTGCCCCCCAGGTTACCACCAATCTTGTGACTAATCATTTTCAGGAATTACACCAGCTGGTAGAGAGTATAGAAGGCGCCCCTCCGGCTCTGGATCAGCCCCTGTCACTCTTAAATGAACTGTATGTTTATTTAAACTCACTACTGCATGCCAGTGGTGATGAGCTGGTCCTGGATCAACGTAAACAGGTCATCCAGATACTGGACAAGGTCAAAGTGGAAGGCAAGCGCACCCCATTCCCACTGAATAACATCATGAGCAATATTGCCAATGACAGTCATGCCCTGGTCAGTGGCGGCGTCAGGAAATACTTGAACAGTATGTGGAAATCATCCGTTTTGCCTTTCTGTAAGAAAGCCATCCAGGGACTTTACCCAATCAATTCCCGTGGAACAAGAGATATAACCTACGAGGATTTTACCTATTTCTTTGCCCCCGGCGGTCTGATGGATGGTTTCTTTAATAAATATCTTGCCGCTTCTGTGGATAGAGGAGGACAAAACTGGCGCTGGAACAAGGTTGGTGATGAACCTGCCGGTGTCTCTTATGCCGCCTTAAAACAATTTCAACGGGCCGACAAGATCAAAAATATTTTTTTCCGCATGGGAAGACAGACGCCAAGTGTCAGCTTTAAACTTAAGCCAACGTCCATGAGCTCGGAAATCACCCAGCTTATGCTTGATGTTGATGGACAGGTTTTAAACTACGCTCACGGACCGGTGCGTCCTGTTACGATGAGCTGGCCCGGTCCCAGTAACTCAAATCAGGTGAGACTGCAGTTTTTACCGCCTAAAGAAGGTTTTTCAGGCTTCACCAAAGAAGGTCCCTGGGCATTCTTTCATGTACTTGACCTGGCGGGTATCACCCCGACATCCAACCCGACTATTTTTGATATAATCATTAAGATCCATGGCCGATATGTGCAATTTAAACTTCAGGCCAGCAGTGCAATTAACCCTTTTCAATTAACAGACTTACATTCATTCCAATGTCCTCAGCATCTTTAAATATTGGCTATTATGGTAAAGTGCCTGCTCATGGCGACTTTATAAGCAAAGGTTTGCCACGCAGCTTTATCGAACCCTGGGATGCCTGGCTGCAAGAAGCGATAGTCAGCGGTCGCCAGCAATTAGGTGATAACTGGCTGAATTATTATTTAACCAGTCCGATATACCGTTTTGTCCTATCACCCGGTATATGCGGCAGGACCGGCTGGTCCGGGGTAGTCATGCCCAGTGTCGATAAAGTCGGCCGCTACTACCCCATGACTCTGAGTGTGATGGATAATCAAAGCACCAATCCGTTTATAGCTCTGGAGCAAAACCAGGCCTGTTTTGATCAACTGGAAACACTGATATTATCCTGTTTAGAGGATGATTTTATCCTCGATCATTTTGAACAGTCTTTGAGCCAGATCCTGCCTGCAGTAAATCAGAAAGACCACGATACCGGGTCATCCTCGATGCAGGCGGATGAGAAAAAAGTCACCCATGCTTATCGCCAATCCCTTGATTCTCCTGATTCCATATCAAAATTCATCCCCGATTTCCTTGATCAGGTACTCAAAGAGTGTTGTTTTGCCTATAGCGTCTGGTGGACTCTGGGTTCGGAGCATGTCTCACCTTCTTTATTAGTCTGTGAAGGTCTGCCTCCATTTGATGGTATTGCCGCCCTGTTTGATGGTAACTGGCAACAGTGGGGCTGGAAAGGCAGGCCGGATTCCCTTACTTCGCACAGGCAATTTGATATCAAATGAACAATCAGATTCAGTGGCTCTCATACGCAGACACCAATACCGGTAAAGTGCGTAAAATCAATCAGGACGCCTACTCTAGTATTCCTGATAAACAAATATGGGCTGTCGCTGATGGTATGGGCGGCCATAAATCAGGTGAACTCGCCAGTAAAGCGATTATTAATGCCTTGAACAGCATAGAGACCAGTAAAGATATTGGTGTTATAGTTAAAAGAGTTCATCACGAGCTGAACAAGGTCAACCAGCTTCTTATTGAAATGGCGTACGATAGCAGTAATGATGAAATAATCGGCAGCACAGCGGTTATATTTATCGCCAGAAACAGGCATTGTGCTTATTTATGGTCTGGAGACAGCCGGCTATATCTTTTTCGTAATGGTCATCTTGAACAGATATCACACGACCATACCAACATAAATATGCTGCTGGAAAATGGCACCAGTCTTGAAGAAGCCATGAGTTACCCGTACGCACAGTCACTCACTCATGCAGTGGGTGCAGAAGCAAAATTATATCTTGATGTGCAAATGCAGGAAGTCAAATATAATGATATATTCCTGTTGTGCAGCGACGGTCTGAACAAGGAAGTCAGCGACACCGAAATTGAAAACATGATCAATACCATCGCAATTGAACAACTGGTGCCAAAACTCATCGAGCTGACCCTGCAGCGCGGAGCACGGGATAATGTGACTGTTGTTTTGGCTAAGGCTATCAGGGCAGAGCCTTCAGCAGGTAAAGAGCCTTCAGCGGGTAAAGAGCCTTCAGTGGATAAAGAGCCTTCAGTGGAAAAGAAGCCTTCAGCGGGTAAAAACAACTGAAAAACTGATTAATTATTACAAACTCAGACAATGATAAAAGAAGTGATTAACAAGGATAATTATACTCAGGCTTTAAACGCTTTCAAGCAAGGCGATTATGCTGCCGATGCACTTATACTCAAATTTGATGAGTTACGTTCTGCTATGGAGGACATATCTGAACAATCCCTGTCTGAGATTAAAAACTTAATAATAGAAGCCGAACTCCCCCCCGAGCTTGCAGAGCAATTATCCAATGTTATAACCGATCCCAAAACAAGAATCTTCATTCCCACTGCTGAAACAGAACCTGTTGAAACAGATACAGAAACAGAAACTGCTAATACCGGTTCCCACCCATCCTCGCTTCTCAATGAGCTGTTAAAATGGAACAAGGGTGATGAAGCCAAGGAAATACAAGCAGGACAGACCATCAGGGGCACTTATCAACTGGTTTCCAAACTTGGCAGAGGCGGCATGGGTGAAGTCTGGAAAGCCATTGATCTCATCCAGGCTGCCGGTGACTCCAAGGACAAGTTTGTTGCCATCAAGTTTATCAATGATGAAATAAGAAGCCACCCTTATGCCCTGAAAGCTCTGGTTCGGGAATTTGCCCGCTACAAAAAACTGATTCATCCCAATATAGTCAAGGCCTATGAACTCAATCGTGATGAGAGTGAAGTATTTATTGTCATGGAATATCTCGATGGCATTTCTCTCAAGGAGTTTATCAGGCAGCACCCGGAAGGAATTTCCCTCAATGATGCCAAACCGATTATAGAAAGTGTATGTAAGGCACTGAAATATGCACATCAAGAGGGCATTATCCACCTGGATTTTAAACCTGGGAATGTTTTTTATGATCCGGAAACACAGCTAGCAAAAGTAATTGATTTTGGCATTGCCCGTCTGTCCAAGCAAAGTGACAGGGATAAAACCCGCTTTGATCCGGGTAGCCTGGGAGCTGTCTCAACAGCCTATGCAAGTGTGGAAATGCTGCTAATGGATGACGACCCTGACCCCCGGGATGATATTTATGGTCTTGCTTGCGTAACCTATGAGTTAATTTCCGGTAAACATGCCTTTAATGGTGCCATTGCGACTAAAGCAGAGCGGGAAAAAATGCGCCCCAGGCCTGTTAAAGGACTTAGAAATGCTGAATTTCAAGTCATATTGAAAGGCCTGAGTTTTGACAGAAAGGATCGCACTCCCACAGCAGAACAATTTTTTCAGGATCTTTATTTACCGCAAATATCCGCTAAACGAAAATTATCTCGCTGGCTGATCATTACTCCTATCCTGTTACTGGCCTTAATTTTGACTCCCTGGCTGGGTAACAAAGCTTATGACGTCTGGCAAAAAAAGCAAATTATTGCAGCGATTTCACAAAAACAGCTAACTGGCATAGGAAAATTTCAGGCCCTGTCAATCAAGGAACAATCCGATCTACTTGTTGATGAAGATACCCGGTCATTAATGATTCAATTTGCCACCACCCATTCCGCTACCGGAGATTCAGATGCCATTGAGTTTTTAAATGGCTTCGCACCTGAGATCCAGACGATATTATTTAAAAACCAGGATGCCAGGGAAATGTTAATCAGTCATTATGTAGATGACATCAACCAGGCTCTGTCAGAGGACGATTTTGACCATGCGATAGCACTGTCCACCAGCATTATTGAGAAATATCCCGACTCCAAAAGTCTGGCGAATCAGATGGAAAGCGTTCTATCCTGGAAACTCAAATACTTAAGTGAACTGGAAAACAAATATCATCAGTGCATCGCGGATAACAGCAAGTCATTACTCGAATTAATGCCCTGTCTGCGCACCACGTACAAATTTTTAGGCCGGTTAGCCCCGCAACACAAAATCCTGGTCGACTCGAAGCTCACTGACCGATACCAGCAGGAAATTTCAACAGCTTTGAACAACAGGGAGTTTTCTCAAGTTGAAAAGTTACTGACGGACTGGCGCGCCCTGGTCAGCACTGATACACCTGAACGCGAGGAGCTGCAGCGCACACTTGAATATCAGCAGCAGATCGTCAAAATCTCCGAACGGATCACAGGCAGCAATGACGAGCAGATACCAGAGTTGATTCACGATCTGTTAAAGCTGGATGCCCGCACCAGAACAGACACACTGGGCCAGCCAGCAGTTAAAGAAAAATTAATGACCTATTTTAATCAGCAGGTGTCTGTGAATATCGAGGCTAAAAATTATACTGCCGCATTCAAATATGTTGAAACGGCTTTTGCCCTGTTTTCAGATATGGAAAATCAGCAGCAAACTCTGCAACAGCTCAACAACAAAATTCATGAATACAAAAATCACTATCTGGAAGACTTGGCCGGGAACTATCAAACTATCCTCTCGGCTGAAGAGCTTGATGTCAAGGCGTTGCAGAATTTGCAGCTCCAAGTTTCCAGCATTGATCCCAATAATGCTCTTGTTGAGTATCCGGGTGTTTCTGAGCGACTAACCTTACAGATAGACAAGGCGATAGATAATGAGCAATTTGATGCGGCACTTGTCCACCTGGAAAACTGGAAAATCATTATACCTGCTGACAGTCAAAGTAAGGAACTGCTTGCGTTAAGCAAGAAATACCAGCAGCAATTACACCGCTACGAACAAATAATGGCTATTGAAAAACGCCTTCAGGAAGCAATGCATAGTGATGAATTAAGTGTTGTGGATACTGCCATTAAAGATCTCCAGAGCAATTTTTCACACCAGCAGCAACAGCGCGTGATTAACAGTCTGCAAACACAACTGCTGTCATTCTATCAACAACAGATGCAAACAGCGATCCTGCAGGATGAGTTCAATAATGCCCATGACATTGCCAGTAAAGGACTGTCTTTGCTGCCTGAAGAACAATCCCTGACTAAGAGCAAAAATCAAATCGAACAGGAAAAAAACAATCGAATCAAGGTCCTGGTCGATAATTATCAACTCGCATTGAATTCAGAGACCACCGATGGCGAGCAAATTTTTTCCTCTCTGATAGCATTACGTAAGATAGACAGTCAATACTTTGAGAAAAATCCACATTTATCCCAAAAGCTAAAAATACATCTGCTGAATTTGGCAAAAAATGAACAGGCACTGGCCAGGCTGCAGGATATCACTACACATTGGGATATGTACTTTAATGGCTGGGAGAATTCCAGCAAGGCAAGGAAAACCTATCAGGCCACAAGAAATATTATCGCTTTACGTTGTTTATACATCGGTCGGCGGCTCAAGCAGCAGGACAAACAGGAAGCAGCCAATGAATTTCTGATGTTTGGTTTGTCGCTTGACCCGGTTGGCACGGTACAAAAATCACTGGAAAAGGAAATGCAAAAGCCCGTTACTCCAGCTGCCAGTAAATAATAGAGATTTATGTGTACAGATTCCTTGCTGACTTTATATCTTTATAGCTAACCTGCACTCCAGCAAGAAAGCAGCTTTATTTTTATGCCCATGAGAGCTATAGTTATTGTAGAAGCAATAAATACCGTCTTTGGCAGCGGATAGCCGACACGCTGGTATAGCTTAAATTCCGTAGTTAAATACGATGTTATCAATAGCGCAGAATGACATGATGAATATCACCCGGATTGTATATCCCCTCTTATTTCTACTACTACTTGCCGGGTGTGCCCCTGAAGTCGTTAGAACACCTGAATTCGTATTTGTCACTCCCGATAAAGAAGATACCCTTGAGTCTCTGGCGCAACAGCACCTTGGCACTCCCTCCATGGCCTGGAAGATACAGGAATCCAATGATATCGACACGATAACACCGGGCGAAGAGATAATTATCCCAACCAAGCCAATACGTCCGGGCGGTTTAACAGCAGAGGGTTATCAGGTCATTCCGGTGCTCAGTTATCACAACTTTACCCGAGGTCGAAGTAAGAATTTGCTCACCGTATCCAGTAAAAACTTTAACCGCCAGCTGAGCTATCTGAAAAAAGAAAAATTTCATACCCTCACTCTTGACCAGTTTGAGGATTTTCTTAACTTAGGCCAGGTGCCAAGAAATTCTGTTATACTCACCATCGATGATGGCTGGATATCCAGCTACAAAGTAGCCTATCCAATATTACAGGAATTTGGTTTTAACGCGACCCTATTTATTCCGAGCAATTATATTAATGGCCGCAGTCAGAAAATAATCAACTGGGCTCAGGCACGGGAAATGGTGAATGACAACAGTATCGACATCCAGTGCCATACAAAAGGCCATCGGGATCTAAACCTGACCGAATCCGGCGAATCGCTGCAATCCTATATCACTTCAATACAGGATCAGGTCATTGATTCCAGGAAAATGATTAAGAACAAAATTGGTAAAGACGTCACTTCTCTCGCTTATCCTTACGGCAACACCAATCCGGTAGTGATAGAAATTCTCAAAAACAACGGATACAAAACTGCTTTTACCGTAAAACGGGACAATAACGCGTTTTTTACACATAATTTTCTATTAAATCGCTCAATGATTTATGGCAAGTATAATAAAAACAAGTTCATTAAAAATATCAGTGTTTTTAATAAACTCAGTCTTGATAAGCCTGAACCTATGACAGCCTCATCAAAATGAAGTCCTATACCTATACGGGTTTCCGGGATGTTCCCTTGATTAAATTCAATGTTTATTCTGTCAATTATCTCCTGTGATGCTTCTGTGGCACAAGTCCATATGGCAGAGTTACATACGGGTGAAAAGGTAGCCG
>CBDTVA010000039.1:0-13308 GCA_965363935.1 uncultured Gammaproteobacteria bacterium
CATAAATCTGGGCCTTATTCCGGATGACTATCATTATGTGGAGCTCAAGGCGCGAATGGTTGATGGTTTAAAGGGTACTGACGCACAGCGGGCGCAACTGGATGTTTTATTGACCGATGCTCTGGTTCGGCTTGTGTATCATCTGTCCTATGGCAAGGTCGTGCCTGGAAATCTCGATCCGGACTGGAATTTTAGTCGCGAATTTTTGACTTCAGATCCGGTGGCAAAATTGCATTATACTCTGCATTCAGAGCAGAATTTAAAAAAATTCCTGGATCAAAATATTCAGCTTGGACCGTTTTATCAGGGGCTGGTCAAGGCATTGGCACACTATCGCCGGATTCAGAATTCAGGTGGCTGGAAACCTGTTCCACCGGGTCCTGTTATTAAACCCGGTATGCAGGATTCACGCTTGCCTCTTATTATAGCTCGATTGCAGGCAAGCGGCGATCTGGCAGAAACAACTATTGACGAAAACAATTTTAACTATACCGCTGAAGTTGAAGCAGGTGTCAAGCATTTCCAGCAGCGCCACCAACTGGAAGTCGATGGGGTCATTGGTAAAGGAACTCTGGGACGGATGAATGTCATGGTTGAGCAACGTATTGATCAAATCAGGGCAAATCTGGAACGGGTCCGCTGGGTGCATCACAACCTGGGTGATGAATATGTGCTGGTTAATATTGCCGGCTATCGAGTGTATTATGTGAAAGATAAAAATGTGGCCTGGGAATCACGGGTTCAGGTGGGTAAGGATTATCGAAAAACACCTGTTTTTAGAGATAATATAAAATATCTGGTTTTTAATCCAACATGGACTGTACCACCCACCATCCTGAAAAAAGATGTTCTGCCTAAAATAAAAAAAGATCGCGCTTATTTACAAAAAAAGAATATGAACGTGATTGATTTAAAAGGGAATATTATCGATCCGTCCACAATCAACTGGTCTTCCATGAGCGCAAAAAACTTTCCTTATATGATCCGACAGGAGCCTGGACCTGCAAATGCACTGGGGCGGGTTAAAATTATGTTTCCCAACAAACATCAGGTTTATCTTCATGATACACCCAGCAAAAGCAAGTTTAATCGGGCAGAGCGGGCATTCAGCTCAGGCTGTATTCGGGTAGAAAAACCTTTTGAGCTGGTTGAGTTGTTATTGAAAGACAAGGCGAAATGGAACCAGACTCGTTTTAAAGAAATTCTGGATTCAGAAAAGTTACAAAATGTTAGCTTGCCGCAAACTGTGCCGGTGTTATTACTTTATTTTACGACCAGAATGGATGCTAACGGGCAGGTTATTTTCTATAATGATCTTTATAAGCGAGATGAGAATGTGATTCAGGGGCTTGAACAACCATTTCGTCTGGTAGCACCTGATCAGAAAAAAACCTGAATATAGCAGAGAGTTATCCAGGGAAAGACAGATTAAATTACAGTAGGTTAAAGCAATGGACTGCAAACTTTAGCAGCTCTGCTGAAATAAAATAAAAGGATTATTATGATGTAACTTGTAATAATCCTGTAATATTGTACTCTTATAATTTTAGTACGCGTGAGCCTGTTAATTTGAATATAAGGGGACATAATCCTTTATAAAGGATCTTTCTTCAGCACCTTACATCCTGACCTTTGTTATCTGTTTTTTACTCTGGTTACTGCTAACAGGGACATTAAGTGGTGATGAGCTTCTGGGCGGGTGTGTGGTCTCCCTGATCGTCTCAGCGCTCAGTGCTAAAAAATTAACCCTGCTCAATGGCCTGATCCTGGCTCCAGGCAGTTTATTAAGCGCTGGAAGAAGGCATTACCATCCTTCCGGCACGCGGACCGCAGGCGATCGAGATTGAAAACGAACAGATCCATGCGGCGGACATGGTTATTGAAGCCATTGGTCAAGTAGCTGAAATGGAATTACTGGGCGAGTCGTTAACCGAGCAGCTGGAGTGGCAGCGCGGACACCTGAAAATCACCCCCGACGGGCGCACGTCCGTTCCCTGGTTATGGCCCGCCGGGGATTGTGTGAACGGCCCGGATGTGGTACATGCCGTGGCCGATGGGCACCGGGTGGCGGACAGCATCCATGAGTATTTAATGATGACAACACAGAGTGAAGCGCATGACAGATGAAGCAGAAGGCTCCCTGACGGGCAAAGAAAAATTACAGGCCTGCACGACCTTAAAAGACATTTTCGCTCAGGCCACGGAATTTGAACGCACGGCCCGGGACTTTTACGCAGACCTGGTCCCAAAGGTCAGCAAACGGATCCGTTACCTGGTGGAAGAGCTGGTGGTGGAAGAGCAGCATCACTACGATCTGTTCACCGAACTGTCCAACAATCCTGACATTGAGGCACAGATCGTCCTGGAAATCGCTACGCCCCCAAGCAATCAGCGCTTTTCCGACTGCATTCAGCTGCCGGATCTGGGCGATCATCCGGATGATCAGACGATATTACAATACGCCCTGGGCCGGGAGCAGGCGGCCATGGATCAGTACCATGCGCTGGCCGAGAGTGCTCCTCAGGGGCCGATGAGAGATTTATTCACTTTCCTGGCCCAGGAAGAAACCCAGCATAAAAACGAGCTGGAAAAAATTTACTACGAAGTAGTGCACAGCGGCGGGGTTTAGGGCTAAGAGACTTATCCAGCTCGTCCGGGTTAGGATTATTAATCTGCGCGTCATTAAATTCCCGGAGTTAGCGCAGTAATGGCAAATTGATCACCGCTGTCGCATGCCGTTATCGCGTAAATCCAGTTTTTAGTCCCTTAGGGCAGCCTTAAGGTAACGCCTTCCCTTCTTGTACTCTCTCTCTGCATACCGTAGTATAATTTAAATCTCATATTACGCCCTGGTACTGTCTTCTATGAAATTTAATTTCCCATTCGTTCTCTGTTTATTTAGCACCTTATTTTTATTTAATCCTGTATTTTCTGCTGCTACAGGATTTGTGGACGAAGCAACGGTCCAGAAAAGAGTCAAGGCTATTGAAGAGGCTAAAGATCTGGATGATGAAACCAGGAAACTTTTATTGGCAAGCTATGCTAAAACTCTGGATTATCTTGATTCAATCAGTATAAATAACCAGCAAAGCATGGCCTATGCTGAGGCAAGAAAACAGGCACCTGAGGAGATTAAGGCACTAAAAAAACAGCTTGAAAATCTGGAGCAGCAACAGCAACAGGAAAAAGATAAAGCATCCGGATTACAAGTTGAGCTTATACCAGAGTTAGTACAGAATGTTTCTATGCTTGAACTGAAACAACAATTGGATTTAGAATCTGCCAACCTGGCGGCGGTGGAGGCAAAAAACTCTGATATCCGTCAAACTCTGGTTACTGAAACAGAAAGCGCTCCCGAGATCAGAAAACGACTTATTAAAGCCAACCTGATGCTTGAGCAACTGCTCGAAGACAAAAAACATCCTCCTGCGGATGGTGCGGCAGAACAAAAAAAGGCACAGCAATGGCTACTGGATACCCATATTGCTGCTTTGCGTAGTGAAATCAAAAGGCTGGATCAGCAATTATTAAGCCAGTCGGTACGTGTGAAATTGCTAACAGTAAAAAAAGAGCTGTCCGATCATTCTTTAAAAAAAATCAACACACGGGTTCGTTTTCTGGAGCAACAAGTTGATCTCAAGCGCAGTTCTGAAATTCAGAAAACCCAGGAAATTACTCGTGAGGAGCAAATCCAGGCACAAGGTAAACATCCTTTAGTCCTGTCGTTGGCTAAATCAAACAGCCATCTAAGTGAAGACATTACCAATAAAGCTAATGAACTCGGTGGTATTGAATTAGGCGACGATGAGGTAAATAAAGAGGTCAGGCGACTTACACAAGAACAGGCCAGTACCAAAAGGAAATTGGAAATCGCCGGACTAAGTCAAATTCTGGGTCAAGTACTTTTAGAACATAAAAAAGCTTTACCGGATAGAAAAGTTTATCAAAAAAATATGAAAAAAAGACAGCGCCAATTGGCTCAATACAGTCTGGATCATATTCACTATCAGGAAGAGTTCAGTGCAATAAAACACAAGGAGCAATATCTTAAGCAATTAATGGCAGATATTGCTCCTGATAAACAGGTAGAGATCCAGGAGGACTTGAAGGTACTGCTAACAACTCGTCGTGAATTACTGGAAAAAGTGATTAATATTGATGAAAGTTACTTACAAGCCATTGGTAATCTGGATTTTGCCGAGAAGAAATTATTACAGGTGGCTGCCAGCTATTCAGAATTACTGGATGAACACCTGTTCTGGCTGCGCAATGCAAGAATATTGGGTTATCAAAATTTTAAAATTATCCCTGAACAGGTCAGCTTTTTTTTATCACCTTCCAGATGGATTGGATTTGTAAATGATTTTGTGCATATGGCTCAATCCTCAGGCGAGATTATTCCCGGTGTATTGCTTATTTTCTTCGTATTGATAAAAAGAAAGCGGATAAAAGAACTACTGTTTAATATTGGACAAAAAACCAAAAAAATTAGTACGGATAGCCTGCTACATACCTGGAAAGCCATCTTTTATACCTTATTACTGGCCACACCTGTGCCAGTTTTATTGTGGCTGGCAGGCTGGCAATTATCCGCTATGGCGGATATTACAGCATTTTCTCATGCTGTGGCTAAAGCAATGTTAATGATAATCCTGCCCTTGTTCAGCTTGCAGGTGTTTCGATATATGTGTCTTCCCGGCGGCTTGTCGGAAGTGCATTTTAAGTGGCCTGCGACTGTGATTCATGGTTTAAGAAAAGAAATGGGCCGCCTGATGCTGACCTTTTTGCCTGTGCTTTTTATTACAGTGGTGTTGATTTCCAAAGGTGAATCCAGTGTCAGTGGCGGATTGGGCCGTTTATTCTTACTGGCGACTCTAACAACTTTCGCTATATTCTTTTATCGCTTGCTCAAGCTTAAAAGTGGATTTTTACATACTGTGGCAGAACAGAATCCGCAAGGATTTTTTGCCCGATATCAGCGATTGTGGCTGTATCTTAGTTTGGCTATTGTTGTTACTTTAATGGGGCTGACAATTATTGGCTATGTGTATACTGCCGGGCAATTGACTGCCAGCTTAATTTATACCGTATGGTTTATTTTTGCTCTGATTATTATGCAGCAGATGTCGGTACGCTGGTTATTATTGACCCGGCGCAAGTATGCATTGAAAAAGGCTTATGAAAAACGCCTTGCTGCTCAGGCCCTTCGACATGAGAAAGAGCGAAATGAGCAAGAGCATAGTGATTCGGAGGAAAAAGAGCATGATCATGAGCTTGATTTTGAAGAACCGGAAATTGATATGGTGTCTCTCAGTGAAGATTCAACTCAGCTGCTCAATCTGGCTATATTTATTTTTGGTGTTACAGGACTTATCGGTATCTGGTCTGAACTTTTACCGGCTCTGGGTATTTTTGAAAAAGTGGAACTCTGGCATCATAAAGATATTCTGGAAGGTACCGAAATACTATTGCCAGTCACTTTAAAGGATCTGGCATTGGCCCTTCTGATCGCTGTGGTTACCGCTATTGGAGCCAAACGCTTTCCCGCCATTATTGAGATTTTATTGTTGCAAAACACTGCGGTTACCTCAGGTAGTCGTTATACCATTACCACTTTGACCAATTATGCTATTGTGGGGATCGGAGTGTTTAGTATCTTTAATATTCTGGGAGCAGACTGGGCCAGGTTCCAATGGTTGTTTGCTGCTTTGAGTGTGGGTATTGGTTTTGGCCTTCAGGAAATTGTCGCCAATTTTATCAGTGGTCTGATTATCCTGTTTGAACGACCCATTCGCATTGGCGATTATGTCAGTGTGGGTGAGAATGAAGGCGTTGTCAGTAAGATACAAATTCGGGCTACGACAATTCTGACCCGGGACAGAAAAGAATTACTGGTGCCTAATAAAGAGTTTATTACCGAACAATTGTTGAACTGGTCACTTTCGGATCCAACCTCTCGGTTAATTATTCCAGTGGGTGTGGCATACGGCAGTGATATTCCCAGGGCCCGGGAGCTGCTACTGGAAGCGGCACAGGAAAATGAACAGGTATTGGATGATCCTAACCCATTAGTATTATTTTATAATTTTGGTGACAATACTCTGGACTTGCAGTTGCGCTGTTTTATCGGTGACGTGGATTTTCGTTTGGCCACCATCAGCGAAATTAATGAAGCCATTAATAAAAAGTTTAATGCCGCCGGTATCAGTATTGCCTTCCCGCAGCGTGATGTGCATCTGGATATTAGCCAGCCCATTGATATTCGCTTACAGGAAAAAAACTCTCTAAATCCTGTTAAGTAAAATTTTTTTCAAATGGATTTAAAAAAGAAAAGGGATGATTGTATGAATACCTTTAAAAGTGCATTGATAGTTTTGCTGCTCATATTGAGCAGTAATGTCCTGGCAAAGTATGAATACCCCATTGAAAATCCAGTTACTGCGACAATTATGGGTACACCTGAAGAATTCAGGATAACGCAGGACGATTTACGTCACAGGCAACCTGATTATGTTCAAATGCCTGTTCTTAATAGCCAGTTCAAACGTGAAATTGATAAAGAATACAAAATCTCGATTTTTCCGCATCGGGAAATACCAGAGGTTTTCTGGTATGAACGTGGCGGGCTAAAATATTCCATAGCACAGCATGACAGCAAAGCTCCTCTTATTTTTATCATTGCAGGAACCGGGGCCAGTTATCGTTCTGCAACAGTTAAGAAACTGCAAAAAATATTTTATCAGGCTGGTTATCATGTGGTTGCCGTGAGTTCGCCGACGATTGTGAATTTTATGTATAACGCATCCACTTCGGTAATGCCTGGAAATCTGTTAGAAGACAGTCAGGATATCTATCGTGTTATGCAGCGTATTATGCAAAAGCATCATACTATTGCGGTATCCGATTATTTTCTGACAGGTTATAGTTTGGGTGCTTCTCATGCTGCCTTTGTGTCTTTTATTGATACGCAAAAAAAAGCTAAACAGGAAGATTCATTTCAATTTAAAAAAGTATTGTTAATTAGCCCTCCGTTGAGTCTGTTCAGTTCTGTCGATGTGCTGGATAAAATGTTTGAAGAGAATATTCCAGGTGGTATCGATAATTTTAATGAGTTTTTTAATAAATTTATCAAAAAAGCCTCCCGTTTTTATCGGGACAATGAAGAACTTGGGGTGGGTAAAGAATTTTTTTATGAGATCTTTAGACAACAGCCTCCATCCGAAAAAGAAATGAAAGTAATGATTGGTTTTGTTTTTCGCATTTTATCAACGGGAATGATTTTTGGTGCCGATGTTTTTAACCGTCTGGGCTATATTGTGCCGAGAAATATAGTGGATGAATTAACGCCATCTACATCACTGACCCGATATTCGAAAATTGCCCACCGAATTGGCTTCAATGATTATATTGAAAATCTGTATTTGCCAAATTTTGAGCAGAAAACTGGAATGACGCGTCAGCAATTGATAGACCAGTCCAGTTTAGAATCCATTAAAGATTACTTGCTAAATAATACTCAAATCGGACTGATGCACAATAGTGACGATCCCATATTGCTGCCCGGTGAAATCGACAAACTTAAAGCGCTGTTCCCCGACAGGGCCACTATCTACCCTCATGGCGGCCATCTGGGAAATATTCAGTACAAACAGAATGTCAATGATATGCTTGATTTCTTTGTTCAGGGTTGGCCTTATGCAGCCCAGCACAGAACGTGCGGGAACAGCAGCTGTCCGGAGATAGCATTTGAAGGAGGTGTGCAGTGATCAATAGGTTGCCTTTTTCAGGATTAAAGGATATTCAGGCGTGGGTCATAATATGGGTCTATGTTCTGCTTCAAGGCTGTAGTGCCGTGGCTATTCAGGATGAACCCGATGAACCGGCGATGAATACGCTTGAGACACTGGGTGTTAAACCTGATACTGTTTACGCAATTGATATTTATGATCCCTGGGAAGGAATGAATCGGCGTATTTATAATTTTAATGCGCAGCTGGATGACTATCTTCTGTTACCGGTTATTAATGGCTATCGGGCTTATGTGCCAAAGTTTATGCGCCAGGGAATTCACAATTTTTACAGTAATTTGACATCCATCAATCAAACTCTGAGTGCGGCCTTACAATTGAAAGGTCGAACAACGGTCAATAATGGCATGCGCTTTATTTCCAATACAACCATTGGCATTGGAGGCATTTTTGATGTGGCAACAGGAATGGGATTCCCGAAAATTGAGGAAGACTTTGGTCAGGTTCTGGGGTATTGGGGCGTAGAAAAAGGCCCCTATCTGGTTTTGCCGTTCTTTGGCCCGTCAAATTTGAGAGATACAGCAGGTCTTGGCGTTGATTTTATGGTGGCTGATCTGTATCTGGATGCCTTTGGTATGAACCAGGGGTCAGAATCCTGGTTGTATTTATACTATGGCCTGATGGGTGTTGATAAACGTGCCAATATTGATTTCAGATACTATGATTCTTTAACGCCCTTTGAATATGATTTTATTCGTATGATGTATACGGCACAAAGGCGAATATTGATAGGGGAGTAAGTTTGTCTGGTTATGTCCCAGGGGAGGTCGTTCTAAAAGTGTTCCAGGTCATTCGTGTTGGGAGAACTGGTTTACTATTTTTGGGACGCTGACCTTTATTAATGAAGAAACTTGAAAGCATTGATTTATAAAATAATTTTAGCTATATTTTCATGATAAAGAACAATTTTTCGACTGTTTTGATGCGGAGTATGTCCTATCTATTCAAAAATACTGCTTTGCCATGAGTGTGATTTACTGATTCAGAATCAAGTGATTGCTGAAGGGAGTAAGCTTGAATGTCCCCGTTGCGGACATGTATTGTATAAGCAAAAGCACAATACCATCAGCAAAAGCCTGGCCTATGTGATTACTGCATTGTTTTGTTTTTATCCAGCGGTGACCGAACCCATTATGATATTAAACATGGCAGGTTTGTCACAACAGCAGAGTCTTATCAGTGGAGCCCGGGTATTACTGCTTGAGCAGTATTATCTGGTAGCCATTCTGACCTTTCTTAGTAGCATGATGGTTCCTTTGTTTCGGCTTATACTGCTGTTTTATGTCACGTTTTGCATTTCAATTAATTATTTTCATAATAACCTGATCTGGTCATTTCGTTTGTTCCATCATATGGAAGAATGGGGCATGCTGGAAGTCTATATGCTCGGTATTATTGTCTCTGTAGTGAAATTGTTATCTATGGCTGAAATTCAGCCGGGGTATGGCTTGTGGGCCTATGCCGGATTGTTGCTGACGTCTATTCTGGCAACTACTTCACTTAATCCCCATGAAGTATGGGATGTCTTATTTGAGAAAAAAGTCGCGCAAGAAAAAAATAACCGGGAAGCGTGCTTGTGAACTCTAATAAAATATCAGCTAAAATCACTGGAAAAGAAGCTGGACTGGTTTTATGTGCAGAGTGTCATACCATTCATCATAATGTCCCTGATGTAGAACAGCAATGCAGCTTTTGCGGTGCTGAGTTGCAGCAAAGAAAACCCAATAGTCTGAATCGAACCTGGGCTCTGTTAATTACCTCAATGATATTGTTTGTCCCAGCCAACGTATTGACCATTATGAACGTAATAACTCTGGGTCAGGAAGATCCTTCGACCATTATGGGTGGCGTTATTCTACTGATTCAACTGGGTTCTTATTCGGTGGCACTGGTGGTATTTGTAGCCAGTGTTGTGGTTCCGTTATTTAAGATTATCGGTATTCTAATGATACTATGGTCGTTAAAATATAAAACAAATATGACAGATCAGCAACGAATCCAGATGTTCCGGTTTATTGAATTTATTGGTCGCTGGTCAATGCTGGATATTTTTGTTATTTCCATTCTGGCTGCATTGGTTAATATCAGTGGTGTGGCCGTCATTACTGCAGGACCTGCTGCAACGGCTTTTGGCAGCCTGGTAGTGCTTACCATGTTGGCTGCAAGTAGCTTTGATTCGCGCTTTCTCTGGGATTATAAGAAGGGGGATAATAAAGAGGGTGATTGTAATGCCACGATGGAACATAAAAAACCAGAGACACCATTATGAATAATAATGAAAGTGAGACTATGGATCAGGAGCAATTTGCGCGCCCGAAAGTGAGTGCAAAAAAAAGCTTTTCACCTGTCTGGATATTACCGATTGTTGCTCTGCTGATTGGTTTGGGATTGATTGCCAAGAGTTTTCTCAATGCCGGGATTATGATTACCTTAAAGGTACCCAGTGCAGAAGGTATTGAAGTTGGAAAAACACAGGTGCTGTACAAAGGTATTACAGCCGGAGTGGTTAAGAAACGCGATGTCACAGATGATATGCAAAATGTAATTTTGCATATCGAAATGGATAAAAGAACTGCCCCATTTCTTAATGAAAATGCTAAATTTTGGGTGGTAGAGCCGCGTGTTTCTTTATCCGGGGTATCGGGCCTGGATACCATCCTGGGCGGCCGCTATATCGCAGTTAAAGCTGAAGACACGGGAATTCAAAAACGTAACTTTATAGCTTTGAGTGTACCTCCGCCACCTTCTGATGATGCCCATGGTTTGCATATCAAGCTGAGACTGCATCGCCTGGCTTCAGTAGGGCGGGGTACAGTTATTTATTACAAACAAATTCCGGTGGGTGACGTGACCAATTATACACTGGAAGAAAATGATACTGAGATCCATGCCTGGGTATTAATCAAACCTGAATATGCTCACCTGATTAAGGAAAACTCACATTTTTATAATGTCAGCGGTATTAAAATAAATGCTGGATTATCCGGTGTACAAATTGAAACCGAATCCCTGATTTCAGTGCTTGCCGGAGGTATTGCATTTTATACTCCCAGAACAAAGGAGGAAAGTAAACCGGCAAAGCATGGTGCTTTTTATTTACTTTATGATGATTTTGAAAGTGCCAAAATCGGTATACCGGTGATCCTGCGTTTTAAAAATATTGAGAAGCTTCAGGAAAATCGTACCCAGATAAAATTCCAGGGGCAAAAAATTGGTACGTTGGGGAAAATTAGATACGATAAAGAAAATCATGAGGCTATTGTTGTGGCCAGCATCAATCCCCTGTTTGAGGATGTTCTGACAGAAAACACACAGTTCTGGGTAGTTAAACCCAGTATGAGTTTATTGAAAATATCAGGACTGGATGCTCTGATTCAGGGCAACTACATTGAAATGAGACCTGCAGCAGGAAAATCTAAACGCGAATTTTATGTATCAGATTTGGTACCCCCGTTATCGGATAGTGTTCCCGGACTGCATATTTATATAGAAACAGATACGTTAGGCTCAATAACCAAAGATGTACCGCTTTACTATAAAAATATTCCGGTGGGTAATATAGAAGGGTTTGAATTAACGCGGGATGCTAAAAAAGTCAGATTAAACGCTTTTATAAAACCTGAATTTGCACATTTAGTAACAAGCAATACCCGTTTTTATAATGTCAGCGGTCTTAACATTCAGGCGGGAGTCTCAGGAATAAAAATCAAGACCGAATCACTAGCCAGTCTGGTTTCAGGCGGCATTGCTTTTTATACTCCAACTTATGCTCAGGAAAGTCAAAATACCCAGGCTCCCGGGAAAAATGGTGATACTTTTGAGCTGTATAAGGATTTTGATGATGCCAAAGCCGGGATTGAAATTTCCCTGATTTTTGATACGGCAACCGGGTTATCGGAAGGCTTTACAAAGGTTATTTATAAGGGGCTTGTTTTAGGCGTGGTAAGGAAAATTACGCCTAATAATGAAAAACAGACGGTTACAGCTTCTGTTATTCTGGATCCTATTGCTGAAGGAAAACTGGTTGAAGATACCAGGTTCTGGATGGTAAAGCCCAAAATTTCAATTTCCGGGATACAACATCTGGAAACTTTCTTATCAGGGGACTATATCACATTGCGTATTGGCTCTAGCAAGAAAAAGAGGACTTCCTTCAATGTGACTCAGACAAAACCTCCATTGGACAATAACTACCCAGGCCTGCATTTGAAAATCAACAGTTCTGAATTAGGTTCAATCAGTATTGGCTCACCTGTGATGTATCAGCGGATTAAAATAGGTGATGTTCAGGATTATGAACTGGCCAGGGACAGGAAGAGCATTAATCTATTGATACATATATGGCCTCAGTATAAGGATCTAGTAACTCCAAAGTCACGTTTTTATAACGCATCGGGTATTCAGATAGATGCCAGTCTGGCCAGTGTCGAAATTCGCACAGAATCGATTGAAAGCATCCTGAACGGCGGTATTGCTTTATATAATGGTCGCAAAGTCAAACCAGGTTCAACCAGAGCTAAAAGGGTGACTAACGGTACTTTGTACAAACTGTTCAAGGATTACGAGGCTGCCCGAAAAAATGCTTTTTATGTCCGTGTTCAGTTTATGGAACCTAAGGGCCTTTCTTTTGGCAGTAAGGTAAAATACCGGGGAATAGATGTAGGCGAAGTAGATTCGATTGTATTAAATGAAAAAAAAGCTGATTCTGTATGGGTCATGTTGGAACTGGACTCTGCTTTAAAACCGCTGCTGGGCAAAGAATCCGAATTTTGGGTCAGTAAGGCAAGACTGGGCCTGGCCAGGACTGAAAATCTGGACACTATAATAAAGGGAAGTTATATCAATGTGCAACCGGTCAAAGGCAAATTGACTGACTTTTTTATTGGTCTGGAAGAAAAACCCCTTGTTCATCAAATTCAACATGGATTTACTGTCAGCCTGACTGCCTCACGTTTAAGTTCCGTTAAAACGGGCGATCCGGTCTATTACCGTCAGGTCAAGGTGGGCACTGTGGTCGGTTATGAGCTTGCGGATACTGCGGATCAGATACTGATCTACCTGAATATCAGAAATCGTTTTAAGCCATTAATTAGAGAAAACACTAAATTCTGGCATGCCAGCGGTGTCGCTATTGATATCAGCATATTCGGTACGTCGAAAATCAGAACGGAATCATTGGAGGCAATACTCTCCGGCGGTATCACTTTTGCAACTCCAGATAATGATATTATGGGTAAAATGCTCCCATCCGGCAGTTTTTTTGTTTTGCATGACGAGCCAAAACCAGAGTGGACGCAATGGAACCCAATCATCCATTTGAAAAAAGAAACCCAACAGGATTGATTAGCAGCTCAGCTTTATTGATCACAACTTGAGTTTACAGTTTGTGTCAATTTTTAATTTTCAAAGTTGCCCTTGGGTTAGCTTCACAAAAAACATCTCTGTATTTGAGTGTGCAATAATGATTGCCCGTTACTTTATAGGGTATAACCCAGCATTA
>CBDTVA010000040.1:0-13234 GCA_965363935.1 uncultured Gammaproteobacteria bacterium
TTCAGAGCAGAAATAAATAAATTAGATGCCCGTTACTCTGAAATGGCATCACAGATGAGAGATTTGGCAATTAATAAATATGGTTGCACAGAATTCATTTCTGTAACTGAGGGTGCACAAGAGATTGCAATATCATATTGGCGAGATCAAGAGCAGATAAAAAAATGGAAACAAGATTCTAAGCATTTGGTTGCTCAAGAACTAGGACAGTCTATTTGGTATAAAACATACAAAGTTCAGGTAGTGGAGATAATACGTGAGTACAGTAAAAACACATAACAAACCGTCCAACTTGACCCATAAAAGCGCCGTTTCGCTTCGCTACTCTCTGCTTTCACGGTCAAGTTAACTCAACCGTTAAGCCTTAAAAATATCAAATTTGTTCCCCAATCATACCAAAAACCCAAATTGACATTAGTACTAATTTATGGTACCGTTTTGTGATGAAGCGTAAACATCAAAAAACACTGGAATTGATTTTCTCACATCCAGTAAGTGCAAATATTAAATGACATGATATTGAGTCACTGTTAACTGCTCTTGGTGCTGAGTTGATTGAAAGAGAAGGCTCTCGTGTTGAAGTTTTTCTGTTTGGTGAAGTACGTGTATTCCACAGGCCTCATCCCCGTCCTGATACAGATAAGGGAGCGGTTGCAAGTATTCGACAATGGTTTAGAGATAATGAGGTAACACCATGATGAATTTGATGGAAATTGATGGTTATCGAGCTACCATCAAATACGATCCAGAAATTGAGATGTTTCGAGGTGAATTTATTAGCTTAAATGGCGGAGCAGACTTTTACGCTAGTAACATTGAAGATTTAAAGAAAGAAGGCTCAATTTCACTTAAAGTTTTTCTTAAAGCAAGTAAAGAGCGAAATATTGAACCAAGAAAAGAGTATTCGGGAAAATTCAATGTCCGAGTGCCCACAAAACTACACGCAGACATTGCAACTAAAGCAAGTGCCGAGGGAAAAAGCTTAAATCAATGGGTGGTAGATGCTTTAGATAACGCAACACATGCATGAAAACTTAAATACTGAGGCTTAGAGCCTATTTAAAATTTAGAGAGTGGGTTAACAGCTTTCTTTTTACAATTACTTCTCTGGAAGCCCCAGTGCCCATTGAAACTGACGTTATCCAAAAAGGAAAATACATGCCATCTTTAAATTTTGAGACGGAAAAGCATGATTTTCGAGAGTATTACAATGAAAATCACGGCTTGTTGGATGGTGCTAAAAATTCATTTATTACTTTGGTTTCATCTTTAATTAGAAGTTCTAGTGACATTGCATTGTCGAAAATTGAAGGTCTAATGTGGCTATACTTAATCGGACACACAACTTAAAATAACCAAAAGAGAAAGAGTGTGCCCAAAAATGATTGAACAAACAAAGAAACCAAACAAAACTTATACATCAGAATTTAAAGAGTCGGCTGTTAAATTAGCTATTGAGACTGATCAACCCATTTCCTAGACTGCCAGGGAGTTAGGTGTTAATGTAAATACCCTGCATACCTGGATCAGCAAATATTCAAAACCGGTAAAGGCGACAGCCAATAGAGGTGATGAACATATTTATGATGAGGTAAAACGCTTGAAAAAAGAATTAGCAAAAGCAACTCAGGAGCGTGATCTATTAAAAAAAGCCACAGCGTACTTTGCGAAGGAAACTTTGTGAAGTACGCCTGGATAACGGAGCATGGCAAAGATTACTCAATAGCGGCTCTGTGCCGCTTTATGAGCGTTTCTCGCAGTGTTGCTATTATGATTGGGTTAACTCACCTAAAACCGATAGAGAGAAAGAAAATGAGGTGCTTACTGAACAGCTAAAAAAACTGTTTGAAGACAGTCGACAGACTTATGGTACCCGTCGTCTTAAAAGGAAACTGGCTGAAAAAGGCCTTCATGTGAGCCGCCGTCGAATTGGTCGATTAATGAGGAAAGCCGGTTTATTTTGTAAAACAAAGAGGCGCTTCAAAGCAACCACAAATTCCAAACATAACAAGCCTATAGCGCCTAATTTGCTGGACAGACAGTTCTCGGTATCTCACCCTGATCGCTACTATGTGGGTGATATTACTTATATTGCCACCCAGGAAGGCTGGTTATATTTAGCGGTTGTGATTGATTTATTCTCCAGGCAAATTGTTGGCTGGTCAATGGATGAACGAATGAAGGCTAAGTTAGTTAATGACGCATTGTTGATGGCCATCTGGAAACGCAAACCACAGGATGGATTGGCTTGGCATACCGACCGAGGCAGCCAGTATGCCTCTGATAGTCATAGAAAAATTTTATCGGATCACAATATGATTCAATCGATGAGCCGTAAAGGAAATTGCTGGGATAATGCGGTATCAGAGAGCTTCTTTCATAGCCTTAAAACTGAACTGACGCACCATTGTCAATTCAAAACCAGAGAGGAAGCAAAGCAGGCAATATTTGAATATATCGAGATATTTTACAATCGGGAACGACTTCATTCTGCTAATGAATATTTGTCACCATTAGATTATGAAATACAGCAGAAAGCAGCTTAAATGAGTCTATTGAAGAAAAGTAAAAGGCGACATAAATACCACCCATTACCGTTGACGGTCATCGGCTCCTCAGCCTGTACCGTGGAGATATTGTAACAGGATCATTACCGTTGTAGAAATACCTTGAGTGAATTGAAAGTCGTCTTTTTGACTTTCAAGAGGGCAAAGCCCTTACTCTTCACCATTGTAAAAATATCTTGAGAAAGCAAAATGACAGGAAGGAAT
This sequence comes from uncultured Gammaproteobacteria bacterium, assembly GCA_965363935.1. Taxonomy (GTDB): domain Bacteria; phylum Pseudomonadota; class Gammaproteobacteria; order GRL18; family GRL18; genus CBDTVA01. Next base: position 2,772 of record CBDTVA010000040.1, read on the forward strand.
AAAATGAAAAAATTCACATGAAATAGCAAAAAACTATTTAAAAAACTGCCCGGAAAAGTGTTGACACATCATTCCGACCCCTATCCAACTAGTCAGTCAAGCACGCGCAAAAATCGCGCTTGGACCTCCCTGTCGGTCGGCCACTTACTTAGGCGTTATATGTGTACAATAAAATTAAAAAAATCTGTTTGTGTAATGGTGATAGCAAAAACAGAATTATATTCTTCACTAAAAGATATAGGAACATAGTATGAGTAAAGGCACAGTAAAGTGGTTCGACGCTGGAAAAGGTTTTGGTTTTATCACACCAGAAGATGGAAGCAAAGATCTTTTCGTACATCATTCTGAAATTCAAAGTGGGGGCGGTTATGCAACACTAAATGATGGTCAAGCAGTGGAGTTTGAAGTTGGCCAAGGTCCAAAAGGCCCTTGTGCAAATAAAGTTGTTCCTCTATAAGCTGCTACACATAACAAGCGCTCAAACGGAAAATTACTGCTTGGCGCAAATCGCCAATCAGCAATTTTCGATTAGCTCTGCGTTACTTTTCCACTAATTTATCAGATGCCTGGTCATTGACAATTTTTTTCATATTATTGGCAATCATGGTACTGATTTTCTGTACCATAAACTCAGCCTGTTCCTGCAATTCTATCACTCTTGGATTAGTGCTGATGCCGGAACTGTTTAAGGCATGAATAATATAAAAATAGTGCTCTTTGGCAACCAGAAATTTTTCCTTTTCAGTTTCTACTCTGGCCTTGTCTGAATAAAACTGAAATATTTTTTCACACCTCAGAAGCTTGGCATCTTTGACAAATTGCTGTATTTGCTCTGTCTTAACTTTTGAGTGCCACTGACCTGTATTCAGTCGTTTGATCAAGCGGCGCAACGTCACCATAATTTTCCTAAAATCGGGTTCATCATTTATATTAACATCTGCTTTATCATTCAGTGAGGGTTCCCCGGCATGATTACTCGTTTCATCAATTAGTGTCTGGATACCTTTGAAATGTTTGTCGATACGCTGAATGGTTTGCAGGCGAGCCATGATTTCATTGAGCAGCAAATCACGAATATCACTGGCAATTTCGCAGGCTTTCAGGCGATCCAGTAAATCACTTAACTCATCCAGACTCTGTTTGATTTTCAGGATTTTGATGCGTTTTTCACGCTGTTTTTGCTCATAAGCCTCTGCCACACTGTTCACAAACAGTGTCAGGATTAGTAGTCCTCCAATTGCAGCAAAAATCAGGTACTCTTCCATCGGCTCTCTTCAAATTTCCTAACATTAGTATAGGCAAATTATTTTCATAGCTTATTTTGGGATTTTTTTTCAATTGCTGATAAAATCCCACGCAGAATATTCAACTCTTTTTCATCGGGTCTGGCTCGATTAAACAAACGTCTGAGTCGTTGCATCATCTGCCCAGGATGCTGGGGAACAATGAAATCAACTGCCCTTAAAACTCTATCCAGATGCTCATAAAAATATTCCATTTCTTTATGTTCCGGATACTGGTAGACATAACTTCTTGGCCTGGTCCGCTCTGCTTCTGTTGCCTGAAAAATTTCATAGCAAAAGGTTTGTACTGCGGCAGCCAGATTAAGAGAGCAATATTCCGGATTGGCTGGAATATAACCATGAAAGTCACACAGCTTCAGATCCTCACCCTGCAAACCGGAACTTTCCTGGCCAAAAACCAGCGCAACCTGTGCCTCAACAGCTTCAGCAGCAATTTTTTTCCCGCTTTCACGGGCAGTCAGTATGGGCAGGCTCATGCCCCGATCACGGGTGCTGGTACCGATTACCAAGCGACAATCGCTTATTGCCTCACTGAGGGTATCGGCAAGCCTGGCATTTTCTAAAATATTTGTGGCACTGGTGGCCCGAATATAGGCTGCTTTATCATCCAGACGACAGCCGGGGTTCACCAGATAGAGGTGTGACAGTCCCATATTTTTCATGGCACGGGCCACGCCGCCTATATTTCCGGCAAATTGTGTATTGACGAGTATGATGCGGATATTATCCAGAGGATTTTTGCTCATTACAGTCATTTCGTTTTTGTTTATTGTCGGCTTAAGATCAGAGAGTGCTCTATTTTTTCCTGTAATTCAGCGTTAATATGCCCTCTGAATTCCAGTTTAGGGGAATTGCCAATTAGTCCACTGCCATTAATAATAAGACTTTCAGGCTTTGTCATGCGCGCCAGTTGCTGCATATCATATAAAAATTCTGCAGGTACATTACCATTGCTTTCAGTAATCACCCCTTTTTCAATAACCAGTTTAAAACTGCCCTGTCTTTTTTTTCGAATACGGAAAATAAAATAGACATCAAAAGCCAGCAACAAAACTGCGCCAATAATAACCACTGACAGTGTATCCATGCTTATCTGTTCACTTTCTTTTTAGCTTAGTAAAACGTTTATTTCACATCCAGTAACTTGTGAGTTTGTAAGGAAACCCGCCACTGGGGATGTTCCAGGCAATATTGAACCACCTTCTGAAGATTATCCTTTACATTCGGTTCATCGACCGCTTGTAAAAAAAAATGTTTGAAGTCCAGTGATGCAAATTGTTCCGGGGGTAAATCAGGCCGGGGATACAATAGTTTAAGCTCCTGACCTGAATTCTGTTTCAGGTCATCTGCTCGCTTGGGACTGACACATAACCAGTCAATACCTTCGGGTGCTTTTATCGTACCATTGGTTTCCACGGCCACTTCAAATCCCGCGTTATGTAAGTGCTCGATTAACTCGGAGTCCAGTTGTAAGAGTGGTTCCCCGCCAGTAAATACAACATAGGGAATAGCGCTGTGTTTTGTGTTCTGCTGTGGTGCTTCAGGCCAGGTATGGATAATGGCCCGGGCTAATTGCCGGGCATTACTGAACTTGCCTCCGCCCTCACCATCAATGCCCACAAAGTCGGTATCGCAAAAAGGACAGACGGTTTTTTGCCGATCTTTTTCCAGGCCACTCCATAAGTTGCAGCCGCTAAAACGGCAAAAGACTGAGGCTCGCCCGGTTTGCGCGCCTTCACCTTGCAGGGTATAAAATATTTCTTTGACTGAATAGGTCATGTAATAATCAATGGTTTTTGCTTGCCACAGCATTTAATCCGGCAGTGCCGGGCCTTCTTCTCCCCAACACAAGACTGCACCGCAACCCGGTGTTTCAAACAGGTCAATACGATCCAGTTGCGGCAGAGAAACGGCCATTTTTTCTTTGATCCAATACAGCAAACTGGTGACATCAGCTTCTTCCAGTCCCTCAAGCAAATCCAGCTGGTGATGATCCAGTTGCGCATAGATGGGTTTAAACAGAGCCTTGACATCACCATAATCAACAGTCCAGCCCATCACCTCATCCAGTTTTGCCGTCAAATGCAGACGGATCAAATAACTGTGTCCGTGCAATCTTCGACGTTTGTCATCTTTTGCAACACCCGTTGCAGTACCAGATAATTTGAGCGCACTTTCAAAGCGCTGCTCTTTCCAGATTCGATAATGCTCACCATTGTAATGGCAGCCGGAGGTATGTGTTTCATAGACAGTCACCCATGATAACTGGGCAAAATCGGGTTTTAGCTGCTGCCAGATCCAGTGCGCCAGAACCTCTGAAGTCGGATTTTCCAGACCTTTTATATCATTCAAGCAGGTATAGTCCAGCTGTTCATGAAATGGCTGCCACAAGCGATCAATGTGGGCAAAATCAACCCCCATATCAGCCATATGAACTGTCTCACCCACTGCCGGGTTACTATTAAGAGCATCACTCATTAGATCCTGATTGGCATGCAAAATCACTTCAAATCCATGCCCGTGCATACGACCACATTGATGACCGGAAGGCACATTGGGTAACTGGTGTGCTGCCTCAAAGCGATATCGCCGCCAGATATGGGCATGACCATTATTATCCAGATCCACACCTGAATCATGGGTACTTTGAATGGCTACCCGATCGATTCCCGATAAATCAATTTTTTTATGGATCCAGCGAGCCAGGTTTTCATCTGTTGGCGTTTTCAGGTGTTTATTTAATAAACTATAATTCAGCGGTGCAAGGGTGGCCTGCAGATGTTCTTTTAGAAAACTGACCGGTTCCGGCTTATCGGCCGTTGTTTTACAGGGAGATATGTCGGGAGTTACGTGCGAAGTAGTGATGGGAACACGCACAGAGGCAGTATAACTATGACCATGCAATTGTGCAGCAGGGTGCGTTGCGGGCAGAATATCAATTTGACAGGCAGACTCGAAGGGTACGGTCGCAAGGTAGTATATTTTATCGCTCATTGCTCACACATTGACTATAAAGCCGGCTCAGAAGTTAGTCTTTAAAAAACTGAAACCGTTCAATAAGCGGATCCGCTCTACCGGCCTCAGCAAACCCTTTGGCTCTCAAAATACAGGCCTGGCATTTACCACAGGGTGGTTGGGCACCATTATAGCAAGTATGTGTGTATGCCATGGCGTCCATTGCTCCTAGTTTCACCGCCAGCTCCACCGTATCTGACTTAGTCAGATTCATCAGCGGCATATGCAGGGTGATATTATACTCCATTCCCAGTCTGAGTGTCTGTTCTAGAGAGCTCAGGGTATTTTCACGACAATCCGGATAACCGCTATAATCTGTTTGAGTCACGCCGATGACCAGATGCTCGATGTTTCGATTATAACCATAAGCGGCTGCAAAGGTCAGAAAAACCAGATTTCGTCCCGGTACGAAGGTGTTTGGCAATTGCGAGATCTGAGCGTTGTCATCAGCATCCTGCTGCACCTCAATATCATCCGTCAGGGCATTACCACCGAGCGCCGAAAAGGTATTAATAGGTAAAACTTCATGCGCAATTGCCGCAATTTCTGCCACTTTTTGTGCCGCTTGCAGCTCAATTTTATGACGCTGCCCATAATCAAAACTCAGACTGCTGACATTTTCTCGTCCAAATTCATTAATTGCCCAGTATAAACAGGTTGTAGAGTCCTGTCCGCCAGACAGAACGACCAGAGCTTTACTCATAAGTTCCTCTCAAATTCCCTTGCCTATTGAAGTCAGTATACTGCAAATTAAGCTTAAACTCCCCATTAATTCATTGAGAAATTATAACACTTCACCTAAGATACAGTGTCAAATCTAACGGATAAAAGTAGCATAACATGACCACGGAAAAAGCCCAGCGACATAATGAACGAATGAAACGCCACAAAGAAGTAGTGGATGCCAGGATTGAACAGGCAACCATCGAACGCGGCGTACTGATTGTTATAACCGGGAATGGCAAAGGTAAAACCACTTCAGCTCTGGGTACCCTGCTCAGAAGCCTCGGTCATGGCCAGCGCTGTGCTCTGGTACAATTTATCAAAGGGCAGTGGGATTGCGGAGAAACCCGTTTCTTTGCCCAGCCGGAGTTTGCTTATACAAAGAACCTGACAACGTATACAATGGATACCGGTTTTACCTGGAATACTCAGGATTTTGACCAGGACAAACAGGCGGCTGAAGAGGTTTGGCAACAGACATTACCACTGTTTAGCAATCCCGATTGCAAATTAATTGTACTGGATGAGCTGACTTATATGCTCAAATACAAGTACCTCGACATCAAGGATCTAATCCATACACTGAAAAATCGCCCTGAACAACAAAATGTTATCATCACTGGCCGGGGAGCGCCCGCTGAGCTCATCGAAATTGCTGACACGGTCAGTGAAATTCATCCTGTCAAGCACGCGTTTAATCAGGGGATTAAAGCACAGGAAGGCATTGAATGGTAAGTAAAATTCCTGAACACGAATCTTATGTGGCTCGCTGCCCGTGCTGAAGGCATTGGTCTGGGCCGGGTGTCTTTTTTTGAACCCGGGGTATTAGCCAAACTGTTAAATGCTCCAGAAGGTGCTCTACCTGTGGCGATACTGTGTATTGCTCATGTCGAAGAATTTACTGGAAAGCCCTTACTGGAAACTGCCGTATGGGACAGCCGCCGTGAGTTGTCCAGTGTTATAACAGAAAACTCCTGGTGATTCAGGTACCAGGTACCGGCTAGCATGATTTTGAGCGCCTGAGCTTAAATTAAGCTGGATAATGGGCTGATAGCAGAAGTCTATGGACAGAATTATGACTGATTTAAAGTGTCCAGCACTGTATGCAGATGTTCAACCATTTCCCGGCCGCTGTCTGTCAGATAGCCACCGTCTTTCTGAGTAACCATACCTTTATCAAAAAGTGACTTTGCTGATGTGATTAAGACTGGATCGGCATCATTATGTATCTTAAGGCCTTCCAGGTGGGATTCTTCAGGGAATTTGGCCAGCAGTTTCAGTTCTTTAAATAAATTATCAGGATAAGCTTTAATCATCATCATTCACTTTTGTTTAACACATGAAGTACTGCCCGGACAAACTGGATAAGTACCTTTACGAAAAATATTCTGCACATTTTTCTGCCCATAGGCGCAGTAAGGTTATTTTTAAGGTGCTATATAGTACTTGCTCATGTCATGAAGTGCAATAATTGCTTAGAACTTGCGGCCAAAATAAAGTCGTTACACGTTTTTTCCTTGCTACAACTCAATAACCATGCCTTCTTTGGCAAAAAATGCCTGCGTATCACCACAATAGTCCTGATTGCAGTATTTCTCTGTAAATTCATCAATTTGATCATCTGTGCGCAGAGGATCATGATGAAATAGCGCTAATTTCTTTACCTGGCTGCGCTGAGCAGCCTGACAGACGTATTCAATGTGACCATGCCCCCAGCCAATATATTTTTGCTCATACTCTTCCTGAGTGTACTGGCTGTCATGTACCAGTAAATCTGCCCCTTGGTAAAACTGTTCGATCAAATTATTTTGCTCGGTGGCCACCAATTCGCCTTCAGCCGCCATTTCTGCATCATATTCAGGATGTTCGGGATCGGTAATAAAGACATTGCGAAACACTTCAGTATCGTAGGCAGTGCAGAAAACCTTGCCCTGATATTCAATTCGATAGCCCAGACAAAGTACCGGATGATTGAGGTATTTGGTTTTGACAACAATCCCGTCACCTAAATCCATTTCTTCCTCCTTGAGACTGAAGTACTGAATATTAGCTGCCAGCTCAGCTTCCCGGATAGGGAAGTAACGATAGGTCATCTGTCCGCCAACCACTTTTTCCAGAGTATCTTCTTCATAAGTGACCGGGCCGTATACACGTATGTGTGTCCCCGGGACATAGGCGGGAATAAAGAACGGGAAGCCCATGATATGATCCCAGTGGGTATGGGTTAAAAACAGATGTGCCTCAACAGGAAGTTGACGGGTCATCAGGTCATTACCCAGTTCCCGTAAACCTGAACCGGCATCAATAATAATCAGGCGGTTAATTTCAGGAAAATAAACTTCCAGGCAGGGGGTATTGCCTCCATAGCGTACTGTACTTGATCCTGGGCAGGGGATTGAGCCTCTGACGCCCCAGAATTTTATTAACATTTTCAAATTTTAAACCCTGACCTGTTTTATCTGAATTTCTGCTAACTGGCCATAATCTCATATAGCCGATTTTTAACTGACCTGAAGAAAAATTGATGCTTTTTCAATAGCTTGCTGAATTGTTCCATGCAGTTCAGCAAGTAACTTCCAGGACAGTTTACTTTGTGCCAGAATCTGAATAATGTGTTCTTCATCGACATATTGGTTGCCAGCAGATCCTATCTCGAAAATATTAGCATAAACGTCGGCAATTGCCACACTGGAAATAATAAGTCTGTGAACTTCGTCTGATTTTTCCGGCTGATGGTGGTATCCCATTGCTGCAATAATATTTTCGCCTAATTTCCATTTGCTGGCAATTATATGACCACAGTATTGATGATCAAAACCAAACACCTTCATCTCGGCATCCTGCAAAGAAATTTTCTGCTCATTACACAGAGTTAGACAAGCAGTATATTCCTCAGCAAAGCAATGAGCCATAGGTATTTTACCCAAATCATGCAATAGCCCGGCAAGAAAAAACTCTTCCCTCTGATTAAGCGGGATTTTTTTCTCAATCGCAATTGCTTTGGCTGTGACACCAACACAAATCGAATGAGTCCAGAAACTATCCATAGTTAAACTATCATTTGTGCTTTTTTTCATATACCCCAGCACTGCAGTACTCAGAGCAAGGTTTTTCACGGTATTAATACCCAGAATAATTATTGCCCTAGTTAATGAGCTAATTTGATTAGGTAATGAATAGTAGGCTGAATTTATCAGCTTGAGTACATTACCAGCCAATACCGGATCCAGTGAAATGATTTTATTCAAATCATTCGCTGCTACATCAGGCTGATCACATACTTCCAGCACCTTGGCCACCGTTGTTGACAGACTCGGCATTCTATCAATATAGTTCTGCATGGTTTGTAAATGCTTATCTGACACAGCTCCCCCAAATAAGTGAGTGTCTATCCGTAAATGGCCGTTTCCCCACTACCGCTTTTTTAAAGGTGGGAGATAAAAAGCCAAATAAACAGACGCATAACTTATTATAGTTGTTTAATTTCAATTTTCCTGTTTCAGTGCAGCATTGCATAAGTTCTTGCTGGTTAATTATACTGAACTGTCATATAGTAAAAAAAACACTTAACACTGATCAAGAGCCCATTATGACGGTAATAAAACAACAAGATCTGATCCAGAGCATTGCTGATGCCTTGCAGTTCATCTCCTATTTTCACCCAAAAGATTATATCCAGGCTCTGGGTGATGCCTATGAGCGAGAACAGTCAGCACCGGCAAAAGATGCTATTGCACAAATTCTGTTTAACTCCCGGCTTTGTGCTGAAGGACACCGCCCAATCTGTCAGGATACCGGAATAGTGGTGGTGTTTCTGGACATTGGTATGGATGTGCAATGGGATTGCCAGTGCAGTCTGGATGATATGATCAATGAAGGAGTTCGCCAGGCCTATACTAATCCTGATAATGTTTTACGAGCTTCTATAGTGTCCGACCCCGCCGGTAAAAGACAAAACACCCACGATAATACCCCGGCAGTCATTCATACCAGACTGGTTCCCGGTAATACTGTTAAGGTTAAACTGGCAGCTAAAGGGGGAGGATCTGAAAACAAGGCTAAATTTGCTGCCTTAATCCCCAGTTCCAATCTGGTTGAGTGGATAATTAAATCAGTCGCTGATATGGGCGCGGGTTGGTGTCCGCCTGGTATAATGGGTGTGGGTATCGGAGGCACACCGGAAAAAGCCATGCTGCTGGCCAAAGAGTCTTTGCTGGAGCCTGTCAATTTTCATGATCTAAAACTCAAATCCGATCAGGGTCAGGTTCTGTGCAGAACAGAAGAACTGCGCCTGGAGCTCTATGACAAAATTAATGCCCTCGGGGTTGGTGCACAGGGACTGGGCGGCATAACAACGGTCGTCGATGTCAAAGTGCTTGACTACCCGACGCATGCAGCCTCATTACCTGTGGCACTCATACCAAACTGTGCAGCAACTCGCCATACACATTTTACCCTGGATGGTTCCGGCCCGGCAGTCATGACCCCACCCAGGTTAGAAGACTGGCCGGATGTAACCTGGACCGCATCTCCCAGGGCTCGCCGCGTCAATCTGGATAGCCTTACACATGCTGATATTCAGAACTGGAAACCTGGTGAACAATTACTACTGTGCGGCAAATTACTCACAGGCCGTGATGCAGCGCATAAGCGAATTATTGATACTCTGGCCAAAGGCGAGCCATTGCCTGATGGCGTCGATTTTACCAACCGTTTTATTTATTATGTCGGGCCAGTTGATGCCGTAAAAGGTGAGTCTGTCGGTCCGGCAGGTCCAACCACATCGTCACGCATGGACAAGTACACTGAAACCATGCTTGCAGAAACAGGATTAATCGGTATGGTCGGCAAGGCGGAACGAGGTCCTATTGCCATTGCAGCTATTAAGAAGCACAAAGCAGTCTATCTTATTGCTGTGGGTGGTGCAGCTTATTTAATTTCCAAAGCCATTGAAAAATCGCGTGTTGTCGCTTATGAAGAACTGGGAATGGAGGCAATCTATGAATTTGAAATTAAAGATATGCCGGTCACTGTTGGTGTTGATGTCAAGGGCGAATCAGTCCATCTGACCGGCCCTGCAAAGTGGTCTCGCCTGGTACAAAAAAAATGAGACTATTTGCGTAATACTTTCAAAGTTGCCTGACCTATTCCTTTAAGAGCCAGCAGTTCTTTATCACTGGCCTGATCTATCGCAGCTTTAGTTGTAAAGCCGGCCTCGGTCAGCACTTTGATATAATTCGTTTTTAGCCCTGAAAATTCATCCTCCAGGGATTTACCTGCTGGTTCTGCTTTGGCTTCAGGCTTTGCTTTGGCTTCAGGCTTTGCTTTAGCTTCAGACTTTGCTTTGGCTTCAGGCTTTGCTTTGACTTCAGGCTTTGCTTTAGCTTCAGGCTTTGCTTTGACTTCTGGCTCAGGTTCTGT
>CBDTVA010000041.1:0-13084 GCA_965363935.1 uncultured Gammaproteobacteria bacterium
TTTTTTTTGAAATACCTATAAAATCAATGGTTGTAATAACAAAAATGTGTGGCAATCTGAAAACGTTAAATTCTAGCATTATAAGCCCCATTGTATAACAGACAACTTAAATAGGATGAAAAAAAATGAGAATGAATACCTGGTAAATAAAATTGAAGATCCTTATAGAAATGGCAATAATTCGAGAAAGATTATTTCTGTTTTCATGCCATTTTCAATACTTATTGATAATGATGTTTTATTTAAGTTATAAGTTTATTGAAGTTGATATTCATCAGCAGTTTTATCCCATTTAAAAACTGAATCTGGCGCTGATAATATAACTTGACTTTGCACCATGTTCTCCATCATGACTTCCATCATAGATAAGCGTATCTCAAATTGCGTCATCTGTTCCGTGTGTTTATCCTTCATCATAGAACGCTCACTTTTCATTGTACCCATCATACTATTCATACTCTTCATATGTGCTTTCATCATGGCTTTGCGTTTTTCTGGATCAGCCTCTTTTTGGATGGCCATCATGTCCACTTTCATTGTTTTCATATGAGCTTTCATAGCACCAGATTGATTCATATACATATTAGAAGATGTGTCATGGTCATCATCACTGGCATATACAAGTGATGAAGATGCAAAGACTAATGCTACTAGGACAGCTGCGATTTTTTTCATTGGAATTCTCCGTAATTATGATAATTTGTTTAATTTTAAGGCTAATCACTTTTAATGTAGTAATTAACTATGGACAGTATATTCAATATTACATTACAGGATGCTTACACCAACATTAAATATTTGTAATGTTGGCTATAAATTAATGACTATGACCACCGCCATGACTATGACCTTCCTCTTCTGATACTTGAGAAAGTTCCTTATATTTTTCTGCTGTTAGTGATTTAAGCTTGTTTATAAAAGCAACCATCGTCCAAATTTGATCATCGGTATGTGAGGGAGACCAGGCTGGCATCCCTGTCATTTTTAAACCATTTTTTATGACCCAAAACTGGGCAGTAGCATTATTTTCATAATCAGACTGACTAAAAACCGGAGGTTGAGGATATAATCCCGCATTCAGTTCAGTTTGCTCTATACCCGGTGCCAAATGACATCCAGTACACATTTCAGCATAAAATTGTGCGCCCTTTTTTATTAATTCTTTATTTTCTAAATCAGGTATTAAAATATCATCAGAGCGGACACTGATTGAACGATTACGAACAAATTCAAGAATTTTTTCTGTCCCTGAAAAGTGTCTGTCATTGGCCGCGACATTGTAGGCACCAAACCAGATCACTATTGCTCCTATAATCAAACCGGATATGACTGATAAGATGATTATTTTCATATAAATCTCCATTGTTATTAATGATTAATGGATATTATATTTGACAGTACATTTCATAGACCTTACACGAACATTACAAATATTTAATGTTCGTGTAAGGTTGAGTTAATCTAATTATGAGATACTGTTGACAGTTGAGGAGTCATGTAACTTATAACACAGAATAAGGGGACAAAAACATGATGGGTGATGGCTTTGGGTATGCAATGGGTTATGGGTCAAGCTGGATCTTCTGGATTTTATGCCTTGTTCTTATTATTTGGCTTTATTCTGTAATAATAAATCCTCATGACACAAAAAACACAGGTGATGAAAAAATTTCTTCTAAACGTAAAACGCCAATAGATATTTTAGAACAACGCTTTGCCGAAGGCAAAATTGACGAAGATGAATTTAATAAACGTTTAGCACATTTGCAACGAGATGTGATACCATAGAAATACTATCCCCCTTGCTTTTTTATAAGGGGACACTCTCATTTACAAAAGTCTCATTCAAAAAAATCACGCTAAAACCAGGAACGAATACCAAGTACTAACTGAACATCATTATGGTACCAATAAGTGCCGCTTTGTTTGATTGGGAATTGATAGCGAAAGGTTGCGCCTGGTTTAATTCCTTTAAAGCCATCACTGATATTGGGTACACCATCCTGAGCACTGGGTAAAATAAGACCATGCCAGTGAATAGATGTATCGACAGCCATATTATTAGTAACATTCAGAGTAACAGCATCCCCTTCTTTAAAACCTAAAATTGGTGCTGGTATGGCACCATTAATTGCGGTTGCAATGCGGTCTTTTCCTGTCAGATTAACAGGAGTCTCTGAATAATTTAAATTAAACTGTATGCCTCTTAAAACGGTGGGGCCACTGTGAATTACATCCGTATTGTTCATGGCAAATGCCGATTGATTGGTAAACCCTAGCCCTAGCATGGCACTTCCTGTTACAACCCCTGTGACAAATCGCCGACGACTGTAATCAATGTCATATTGATTGAGATCAAACGCATCTAAAAATTGTGATGAAATTGGTTTATGTTTAAACATTCGTTCTCACCTTTAAAAAAAACAGCTCAGCCATACATACTTTTACCTTAGAAAAGCATCATTTTAATACTGATTAACAATTGTTGCTTTGCCTTGTTTGTCAAACTCATAAACTGAATACTTATCAACCCGACTGCCTTCCATGCCAGGCGATCCCATGGGCATACCAGGTACAGCCAATCCAGAGACTTCGCGTTTTTCTTTGAGTAATTTTTTAATATCTGCTGCTGGTACATGACCTTCTATCACATAGTCATTAATCACAGCGGTATGGCATGATCTGGCTCCTGAAGGCACTCCATTTTTATCTTTAATGAGTGACATATTTTCACTGTCAATCGCCTTCACTTTAAAGCCATTGTCTTTTAGGTGTGAAATCCAATTTTTACAACAACCGCAAGTAGCTGATTTATAAACAGTGATCACACCTTCCTCGGCATGAGTTTGATTATTGTTATTATACGCAGTGGTAAACATGGTAATAAAAAGCACAATGAGCGCACTATAAAATGAATAGACAAAGAAGTTCTCTTTCTTCTGTTTACTTTTATTTCTAAGGATATTTTTATCCGTTACAGCTTGTTGTTTTGAAGCTGATTTTTTTCCTTTGATAATTGACATTTTATATTTCCCTTTCTATTTTTTTTACATTCAACAGTTTCGTAACAGGCTCAATTGCCACTACCCCACCACCTTCAGTCATATTTATTGCTAGTTTTGATAGTGCCTTGGCAATGTCATCGGCTTGTTCTGAACTGGTATAAATTTCAACTTTCAAACTATCACAAAGACCTTGTGCATTGTATTGATTCATATAATCACCAAAGCCCTGAACTTTACTAATGGTGATACCAGGGACGTTGAGCTTATGAATATCATCACTGATTAATTCATAATCAGTGATATTCATTATCATAACAACTTTGCTAAACAACATTGTGATGTTTCCTCTTCAATATTCTATAATTTGGATTAATTATTTTTTATCTTCTACTTTCTTTTCAATAATAGATTCAGAAAGCGGACACTGACCTAAGGTGACGGATTTCCATAAATAATATATGGCGGGAATGACTAATAGGGTCAATACAACCGAACTGAGCATGCCACCAATCATAGGGCCTGCAATCCGCTGCATAACCTCAGAACCTGTACCATCACTGTACATAATGGGGATCAGACCTACGATAATGGCTGCCACCGTCATTATAATAGGACGGACTCTTTGCCCTGCACCATCCATAACGGCTTGTTTGACATCTTCAGAAGTTAAGCAGCGATTTTCAATTTGAACCTCATGTGAAAGTCGACAATAAGATTGATTGAGATAAACCAGCATCAAGACACCAATTTCAACCGTGACACCGGCCAGAGCAATAAAGCCCACGCCAACAGCAACTGACATATCAAATTCCATTATATACATAAGCCAAAAGCCACCAATTAAAGCGAAAGGTAATGTACCCATAATGATCATCACCTCAATAATATTTCTGAAGTTGATATAAAGCAGTAAAACAATAATGCCAAGAGTTAATGGAATAACAACAGAAAGACGTTCTTTAGCCCGAACCATATACTCATATTGTCCTGACCAGGCAATTGAATAGCCTGGAGGCAATTCCACTTGTTCAGCAACCACTCTCTGTGCCTCTGCAACATAGGAACCTAAATCTCGTCCGTCAATATCCACCAACGTCCAGCCGTTCAAACGTGCATTTTCACTTTTAATGGCAGGAGGACCATCTTCCACCCGAATATCAGCAACATCGGCTAAGGCTATACGTTGATTGCTTTTAGTCACTAAGGGTAATAGTTTTATTTTTTCGACAGAATCGCGATAGGATTGTGGGTAGCGTACATTGATAGGATAACGTTCCAGACCTTCAGTGGATTGTGAGACACGCATACCGCCAATAGCCGTCATAATAACCTGCTGTACATCTGCAATATTTAAACCATATCGGGCCGCTTTATCTCGATCAATATTGGCTTTAATATAACGCCCTCCAGCAACCCTTTCTGAGTAAACTGATGCGGTGCCTTCGACATTTTTAAGCACTAATTCAAGTTGTTTACCCACTTTTTCAATTTCTTTTAAATCTGGTCCTGAAACTTTAATACCAACGGGTGTTTTAATACCCGTTGCCAACATATCAATTCGTGTTTTAATGGGCATGACCCAGGCATTGGTTAGCCCAGGAAACTTCACTAGTTGATCCAGTTCTTTGCGTAAACTTTCAGTAGTGACACCTTCACGCCATTCATTTTTTGGTTTCAATTGTATGACCGTTTCAATCATAGTTAATGGTGCCGGATCGGTAGCCGTTTCAGCCCGACCTATTTTTCCAAAGACAGTTTTAACTTCAGGTAAAGTCTTGATCAGTTTATCCGTTTGTTGCAATAATTCTCGGGCCTTACCAATGGATATGCCTGGATAGGTCGTCGGCATATACATGAGATCACCTTCATCCAATGGCGGCATAAATTCACTGCCGATTTGTGTCGCAGGCCATAAACCAATAAATAATGAAAGACCCGCTAAAAAAATCATGGTTTTAGGGGCATCCAGAACCATTTTTATTAAAGGATTATAAATCCAGGTCACCACCCGATTAATAGGATTTTTATGTTCAGGCATTATTTTGCCTCGAACAAAATAACCCATCAAAACTGGGACCAAAGTGATGGATAAACCAGCGGCCATGGCCATGGCATAGGTTTTTGTAAAGGCTAAAGGAGCAAACATTTTGCCTTCTTGTGCTTCCAGACTGAATACTGGCAAAAAGCTCATAGTAATGATCAGCAATGAGAAAAATAATGGAGGGCCCACTTCAACAGATGCTTCAGCAATGATCTGCCATCTGTTTTCATCCGTAAGAGGTGTTTTTTCTATATGCTTATGCACATTTTCAACCATCACAATGGCGCCATCCACCATAGCACCAATCGCAATGGCAATACCGCCCAGGGACATAATATTGGCATTCAGGCCCTGAGCATGCATAATGATAAATGCCCCCAGGATACCAATTGGTAAACTGATAATAATGACCAGAGATGAACGAAAGTGGAACAAAAAAATTGCACAGATCAAGACCACAACGATAAATTCTTCTAGTAGTTTCTCATACAAATTATCAACCGCATGATTTATCAGAGTGGAGCGATCATAAGTAGGGATGATTTCAACACCTTCTGGTAATCCTTTTTTGAGTTCTTCCAGTTTTACTTTGACCAGTTCAATGGTTTTTTGAGCATTTTCACCAAAACGCATCACAACATAAGCGCCAACAACCTCACCCTCTCCATTTAATTCCGCAATTCCCCGACGCATTTGAGGACCTGTGATCACATCCGCAACATCTTTTAATTGCAAAGGTGTACCATTTGCATTCAGTCCTAAGGGAATTTTTTTAATATCATCCACTTTTGTTAGATAGCCAGTTGCCGTGACCATATATTCCGCTTCACCCATTTCAACCACTGAAGCACCCGCTTCCTGATTACCACGATTGACCGCTGTTTTTATAAGACTTAATGGAATGCTATAGGCACGCAATTTTTCTGGATCGACTATGATCTGATATTGTTTGACCATACCGCCAATGGTTGCAATTTCAGAAACACCAGGAACAGTTTGCAATTCATATTTTAAAAACCAGTCCTGTAAACTGCGTAATTGGCTAATATCCGTCTTTCCAGTTTTATCA
This sequence comes from uncultured Gammaproteobacteria bacterium, assembly GCA_965363935.1. Lineage (GTDB taxonomy): Bacteria > Pseudomonadota > Gammaproteobacteria > GRL18 > GRL18 > CBDTVA01. Next base: position 6,116 of record CBDTVA010000041.1, read on the forward strand.
ACCAAAGCATAGCCATAAACCCAACCCACTCCAGTAGCATCTGGTCCCAGTTGTGATTTTGCAGTGGCAGGTAATGATGCAGCGACCTGGCTCAGATATTCAAGGACTCTTGAGCGAGCCCAATACAAGTCAGTGCCTTCCTCAAAAATAATATACACATAGGAATCACCAAAAAAAGAATAGCCGCGTACAGTAACTGCTTTGGGTACTGACAGCATTGCCGTTGTTAATGGGTACGTTACCTGATCTTCAACAACTTGAGGAGCCTGACCGGGAAAAGACGTTTTAACAATCACCTGAACATCAGAGAGATCGGGGATCGCATCGATGGGGGTTTGTTTGACGGAATAAATACCAAATCCAAACATGATCAGAGTGGATAAGATAACAAAAAATCGGTTTTTAATAGACCAGTGAATAATGGAAGCAATCATTACTACAGTCCCTCTCGATTCATTTCAATGATTTTGATTGAACCATCTTTGTGCTTTTCAACCAGAAAATTAAAATTAGTATCGATACTTAATGAACTGAGATCCATCGACTGAATCACTGGAAAATCCATTTGCATTTCTGGCCAACCCCAAACTTTAACGGGCTCGTGCTGAAGAGTCAGTTTTTGTTCTGACGACATAATTTTTAGGATTTTTCCTTTGATCCATGCCTGGTTTGTAACTTGTTCTTTTTTACTCGCCGTTATGCCTTCTATTTCAATCAATTCAATTGAACCATCATCATGTTTCTCAACCATAAAACGGATGGTTTGTTTTTCTTTTAAATCATTCAGAGGAATTGTCTTTGATACTGGAAAATCCATAAGCATGTCAGGCCAACCCCATTCAGGTACAGGCTGATGTTGTATGGTCAGCATATTATGGCCAGACATGACATCAATCACTTGTCCATCAATCCAGACCTGATTATTGTTTGCCTGATTTGAGTCATTCATCGACATCTCTTTAGGCTCTTCCATCCGCTCAAAAGATGCCGTCAAACTGGACTCAGAATCAATTAAAAACTGTGCTGATGTGACAATTTGATCTTTTTCATTCAAGCCTTTAATGATTTCAATATAATTGCCGCTTTCTGAACCTGTTTTAACAGCAACCGATTGAAATTTACCATCACCAAGCGCTTTGACTACTCGTTCAATGCCACCATTACGTATGATGGCTTCACGTTTAACAAATAAGGAATTTTTATTAAAGCTACTATGGATAATTAACCGGGAAAACATATTGGGTTTTAATAATTGCTGAGGATTGTTAAAACGGATTCTCACCCGTAATGTACGTGTTTTTTTGTCCAAAACGGGATAGATATAATCCACAATGCCTTTCCAGCTTTTATTTGGGTAGGCCTCCACATTCATATCAACCGTTTGACCTTCTTTCACCCATCCACTTTGACGTTCAAACACTTCTGCGACGACCCAAATAGTATCAATTTGAGCAATAGTCATCACATTCATTGATGGTTTAATAAACATACCGTCAAGGATCTTCATATCCTGAATAAAACCATCATGTTTAGCAAAGTAAGATATTTGCTGCTGAATTTTTCTTGTTTTGCTTAATTGATTTATCTGACCCAGTGTGATCCCCAGTGAAATCAAGCGATCTTTTGAGGCCTTAATTAATATGCGATTCTTACTTTTTAATGCGCTTACATACTCTTCCTGAGCATTAACCAGAGTCGGGCTATAGAGTTCAAATAGTTTCTGACCTTTTTTAACCACATCGCCTGTTGCTTTAACCTCTAATTTTTCCACCCAGCCTTCAACCCGGGTATGCAGATGATAGAGTTTTTCTTCGTCAAAATTAATATAACCAACTGTGCTGATTTCCCGATCCAGCTGCCCTTTTTTAACAGAAGTGATCCGAACCCCCAGATTATTTTGTACAATTGGCGATATTTTAACGACACCGTCTTCGCCACCATCATCTTTATAAAATGGCACTAAATCCATACCCATGGGTGATTTTCCAGGTTTGTCACGTCGATAGTTGGCATCCATAGGTGCCACCCAATACAGAACTTCTTTTTCGCCAGAACTGTTGCCCCCTTCACTCATTGACTCTTCTGTAGAGAGTAGTCCTGCTGACATCAGTTGTTCTTTTACAAAAGGTTGCCCGTAATAACCACCCACCAGGCCGATAATGATTAGGATAAAACTGGATAAAAGCTTGTTCACATCAAAATCCTCAATATTTTTTGTACAACAATCGTTATACAGAAATTTATAATTTTTATTACAAAGTCTGACTACTACTCAGCTTTAATAAAGCTGGAAGTAAAATATAAAATTTTGGTCTTGCTTTGCAGCTGATCGACAGCAATACGTCGTTCATCGAGTTTGACATTCAAATCATCAATATAGGCTCGCATCACATCTGCAAAATCCCCTCGATCCGACTGATAGGCCAATAAGGATGCCTGTGTTTGTTGTTTGGCCTGGGGCAGTAATAAATTATTGTAGAGTTGATGACGGTTTTGTAATTGCTCTTCATTGGCCACTTCCTGCTGTAAGTTGGCCACTAACTGACGCAGCATTTCAACTCGCTTATCTTTAAGAGATTGGTAAGAGTGTTCTTTTGCCAGTAATTTTTTATCTTGTCGGTTGGCTGTAAACAGGGGTAAATCAATAGTGACACCCGCGGAAAGAAAATCAGAACGTTTGGTACCATTGGGGTTGTTATCACGGTATCCATAACCGACATTAAGTGCCCAACCAGGTTTATAGCTTTCCTTAACCAGTTGAATATCCTTTCGACTAATTTCCATTTTTTTATCAATTTCAAGTATTTTTGGATGAGTGTAAAAAAGTTGACTGAGTGTTTCAAAGTCATCACTCATAACAGGGATTGATAAGACTGGAAGTTGAGTAGTAAGGGTTTGTGAGCTGTTTTGTACACCAATCCAACGTGATAGTTTGGAACGTTGAGTATTAATTTTTTGGGTAATTTTAACCATGCGATCATCCAGACGACTGAGTTCCAGTTGAGCACGAATGAGATCCTGCTGGTTATTGCGCCCCACAGAAAACATGGATTGGACAATATCGACTAATTGGGAGAAAAAACGTTTATTTTGTTTGATGGTTTTCTTCGCTTTTTCCCAGTAGTAAATTTCAAAGTAAGTTAAGCGTACTTCTTTAATAATACTGAGTTTACGATCAGATATTTTAGACAAAAGCAGTTCTGATTGTTTTTGGGTTTTCTGCTGTTTAATATTGAGACTGTTTCCTGATGGAAATTGTTGCACAATCCCCACCTTGAACTGAGTCATATTTTCCTGATCAAATTCAAAGGTATCGGTGGGCAGGTTATTCAGAACCACTTGCAGTTTGGGATCCATTAATTGACCATCTGCAATGGACTGTGCCGATAAGGATTGCATTTGCCATTGTTGACTAACAATACCCGGTTCATCAATTAAGGCTATTTTTTCGGCCTGTTCTAATGTCAGAACAGGTTCTGAAAAGGCGAATGGTGAAGTAATGACTAATATACTGCCAAAGATAAGAGAAATAATCGGTTTCTTTTTCAAACTCTTTCGTTGCATAAGTTGCATACACTGCATAATAAACTCCCAAATCATAATTAATGCTTTTAGCATGCAATAACTATAGTTCAAATATAATTTAAGAACTTATTCTACAACTTCAACATAACACCAACCTTTCACGAACATTAAATTTTTGTAATGTTCGTGTAAGGTTACTGAAAGGTCATTTATGGAATAATACAGATATACAAAGAAATTAATTTATACTCTTTAACTTAGCTAACAGCTTAAGACATGACATAACAGGAGGTTTATTATGAAAACCCATGAAAAACAAAATTTGACCATCAATGTACTTTTAATGGTTTTATTAGCTCTTTTTTTTCTTTCGGGCTCACTAATGTGGTCTCAACATGGCCAATATCATAATCAGCAAGATATGGGATGGATGGGACTGTCTAATTCGCATAATATCAGCAGTCCTTTTGATAACAATTTGCGTAAATAGACAAATATATTGAGATAGATTTTCAATTTAAACACCAGGAGGTGTATTATGTTATGGTTACTTTTATTGCTTGTTGGCCTGGTTCTGTATCTGAATGCTTTAGGTGCATTCAACAACAACAATCTTGTTGAACACAGAAAAATTCATGAACAAGCTAATGCTCTGGATTTATTAGATGAACGCTATGCTCGTGGTGAACTCAGTACGGATGAATATGATGCCATGAAAAAAATCTGATAACTTAATTTTAGAACATCATCAGATGATGGGTGGCGATTGATGATTCACAAGCCACTTTTTTCATCAGATTATTAGCACTATCGAACAAAAAATCAGGAAAACAACCACAAATGAAATATTTTTTTTTTAAAACATTGACCATGCTGTTATTGATTAATGTTTGGTCTATGAGTATTGCATGGTCACACAGTGTATCAATGAAAGCATCTACTTTTATTATTTCACCTCAAGATGGTACTCAGCTCAGCTCCCCTTTTTTGGTCAAATTTGGTATTAAACATTTTAACATTGCACCTGCGGGTGAAAACATTCATAAAGCTGGGCATTATCATCTGTTAATTGATCAAACTGAGCCATTATCAATGGAACATCCAATCCCCTCTGATAAAACTCATCTTGATTTCGACCAAGGCGAAACAGAAGTTTCATTAACGCTTTCACCAGGTAAACATACACTTCAGTTGGTTGTAGGAGACGAAGAACACGAACCCTTTGAAGAATTGATCTCTTCCCCAATAACAATCAATGTCCTCTCACCCAATAAACTATCAATAATAAAATAATATAAGAAAAAAATATGCGAATATTATTAATTGAAGACGATCTCAGTGTGGCTGATTTTATTATCAAGGGTCTGAGCGAAAATAATCATGTGGTTGACCATCAGGCGGATGGTAAAGAAGGTCTTTTTTTTGCCACCACTGAAAGCTATGATGTCATGATCATCGATCCTGAAGCGGTCCATTCCCTTATGGCGGACGGATAATTGGTCTGGGTGTCCACCCTCCTTGACAACAAGCGCCTCCTTAATCAGGTGTATAGGATAGCGGCAGGAAATCCTGAGCCACAGATCATAATCTTCACAAACAGGAAGGTCTTCATCGAAAAACCCTACTTCGTCCAGAAGGGATCGCTTCAGCATAACTGCGGAAGGGCTCACCAGACAGAGTTTCAATGAAGGCTCAAATATATCACCAGAGGGTTTCAGATGTTTTTTCATGGGGTTGACGCGACGCCCGTTTCTGATCCATAGCTCTTCGGTCTGGCACGCCACGGCTTCAGGATGTTCATCAAAAAAACCAACCTGCGCAGCCAATTTTTCAGGAAGCCAATGGTCATCGGAATCCAGAAAGGCGACCAGGGGCGCGCCTGATACCTTGATACCCGTATTTCTTGCGGCCGAGACTCCAAGATTGGATGAATGGGCCACATAGGTTACAAAATCGTCAAATTGTTCAACCTCCTTTTTAGTCCCGTCTGTTGAACCGTCATCCACCACGATGATTTCGACGTCGGTAAAGGTCTGGGAAAGGACGGACGAGATCGCCCGAACTACTTTCTGAGCCCTGTTGAACGTAGGGATGACAACACTTACAGCCGCCATTACATGGCCTGCCAGATCACGGCCAATAACCCGGCCAGGAAAAAGTTCCCTTCCACCAGGGCTTCAAAAGCAATATCAGGATAAAGCCAGGATCTTTCATAGGCCACCAGGCAAAGGGCTAATGTGAATAACGGTACGAGAAAGAGGAATGAAAAGGAATTCACCAGGCCGAATATGGGAGCGCCACAGAGAATGATGGCGCTTAAAAAGATGAGCATTTTCAGGAGGAGTATTGTCTTTTTTTCACCCAGCGTAATGGGCAACGTTTCAGAGCCAACGATAAGATCTCCCTGGACCCGAATGATGTCGAAGAGGGCTGACCGAATATAACCCATAAAAAAGACGGTAAAAATACTGACTATCGCTGGGGTCCACATCATATGATTAACCTCCAGTAATGGCAGTATGGTGATAATAACTGCCCAGGCAAGGGCTTCAGATAAAGTCCTGGACCCGGGAATATCTTTGATCTTGGAATATGGTGCCTTGTGTCGAATGCTTTCGGGCACAAGATGAATACTGTAAATTATGCCCAGCATACTTAACGTGCCCAGGGCCAAAAAAGTCATTAAGCCAATGCCATAGGACAGTACGAGCGCCGTTACGATGGCGGCTATCCCCATGGTGATCAACAGATATTTATATTTTTTGAGGAATGCTGCACGTTCCGGATCACTATAGGCGCTGGCCCCTTTATCCAGAAAGCGATTGAAGACGTGCATGGCATAAATATAAAGAAAGGTCAAAAAAGGAAAAATGAAATCCGGCTTCCTCTCGGAGAGGATAGTAACGGCGTAGGCAAAGCAGAAAGCACCGGATGCCACGGCGAGATTGCTTAGAACCAGGAACTTAAAGGCCCTCCTCGACCAGCGAAAAAGAGAGCCCTCCCTCCTGCCCTTGATCCCTTCCAACTCCCTGCCAACATTCTTAATCATCCAGTTGGGGGTGGAGGCACCAGCGGTAACCGCGATCAATTCCATTTCACGGAGTTTTTCTTTATTTAGATCTTTTTCGGTTTCAACGTGGAAAGTGGGTATGCCAGCACTTTTCGAAACCTCAACAAGCCGCTGGGTATTCCCACTATGGTAACCGCCCACCACCACAAGGGCGTCAACATGACCTGCCAGGGACCGCACCTCTCCCTGTCGCTCCCGTGTTGCATCACATATGGTATCGAAAACCAGGAGATCGGGGTATCGTTCCTTGAGGGCCTTTACAACCTGGCGATAGTTTTCTTCATTCTGTGTTGTCTGGGCAACGACAAATATCCTGTCCACATGTGGTAAGGAGGAAACCCCTTCTGCGCTCTGTATAACATGGACCTGGCCTT
>CBDTVA010000042.1:0-12898 GCA_965363935.1 uncultured Gammaproteobacteria bacterium
TTTGAAACAGGTATTACAGTTAGTTACTTGTCTGTCTTCATCTGTCTTCAAGGCATCGATCTATAATACCCCAATATTCACAAGTGCATTTTGCAGAGGTGCATCCTTTGAGTGGTAATGAGGCTGCATGGCCAAAGGAAAATGCTGGGCACTCAGTGCTGATGACAGGTTACAACCGCAATGACTAATGACAACAGAACCGTACAGGTCAGATTGTTTTAACTCGTCTAAGGTTTTTGTGTGTATCATAGAAGTCAGTTTTAACGGTTAGTTTACATCCTCATCAGTATCATTAACATCAACCTGACCTGACATGCGGCGGCGAATATGCGACCAGGACATACCAATGGCCAGAACCATGGACAGCAGGGATAAAACGATGTAGGTAATCACTTGAACGCTATCAGCCGGGAGAATTCCCCAGTCAATAGCCATCCATAGCATGGAACCAAAAAACGCAAAGGCCAGAATTAGCCCAATCAGGCCCAGTGACGTAATGGTGGCGCGGATATAAACTACCCAGCCAATAAGTAAAATGATACTGGCAAAGACTATCAGAGGTTCTATACCGGTCTCCTTGACTTTCAGAACCCAGTGATAAAATGAATAACCGCTGGGGTTGTAAGTGGCAAAAACCAAAATGAGAGCAAAAAACAGACGTACAAAAAAACTGGTAAAATTAAATGAGTTACTGGCCATAGCTTTATTCCTGCCATCCTTCTTAGGATGTTTATTAGAGAATGCTTATTTTACTAGAAAATACACAAGGATCAAATTAAAAATTGAAGAAATAATGCTAATACTTTTCCAGACCAGCATCGGATTGCGTTCAATCAGTGGTACTGCCGTGGTATTGAGAAAGTGAGGGTTAGGGTGTTGCAAATCGTGCAGAAATTCAAAAACATCTTCATGGCGTGCCTTGATGTCCAGCGACAGCGCTTTTTTTATCGCCCCATCCATCCAGTTTGGTACCATGGGGTTCAGGTGGATACTGGAGATATAGCGTAATTTTGATAATTGTCTGTAACTTGCTTTTTCAGGCATTTCCCGGCCAAAGGGCAGTCGACTGTTGAGCAATTCATAGGTGATTACCGCTAATGAATACAGATCACTGCGCTCTCCGCCTGACTGCCCCAGATAATATTCCGGGGCACTGTAATTAACGGTACCTAGAGCGGCCTCCTGAATTTCGTTACTTTTCTTTAACTCATTAATGCCGGCAATTTTGACTGAGCCGAAGTCGATAATTTTAACTTTACCTTGCGCACTGATAATAATATTTTCCGGTTTTAAATCCTGATGCAGCATTTCCAGACGGTGAAAAGCTCGCAGTCCTCGGGCAATTTGCTCGACAATGGGAATAACTTTGTCGACGGGCGGCAGGGGATTTTGCCGCATCCATTCCCGCAGAGTGATACCTTCCAGAAACTCGGTGACATAATAGAGTAAACGTGGTTTTTGTTCCGGGGTAATGACTTTCAACACATAGGGCGAATCAATGCGTTTGCCTGCCCATTCTTCATGCAGAAATTGCTCAATAAAATGTTCATCATCTTCAAAATTGATTGAAGGTGTTTTAAGAATTACCACCTTGTTCGTTTGCTGATGCCGGGCAGAATAAATCTGGGTGCGTTTGCTGGCGTGGATTTCTTTCAGGATCTGATAACCATCAAGGATAAATCCCGGCTCCAGCGGTGGCGGGAAAGGGAGTTCCTGTGCCTTTTGCAGAACCTCTTTTTCTTCCGATAAGGGCAGTTCATCAATCTTTAAAAGTTGCAGACTTAAATTGTCATCACTGTTGTTGCTTATGGCCTGTTCGGCAATTACATGACATTTTTGTATTAATAATTCGTTGTCATAGGCACTGGCACTGGAGCCATCTAAAATTTCTTTAAGTGCTTTAGTGGCCAGAAAATCGTGGATACCATCGGTGGACAATAAGAAGATATCGTCTTTTTCCAGCGGCACCTTGCGATAATCAATATCCAGATGTAAATCAATTCCCATTGCCCGGTTAAGGTAACTTTTTTCGCCCGAAACCCAGACCCGGTGATCCCGTGTCAGTTGTTCCAGTTCAGCATCACGAAAACGATATATACGTGAATCGCCGACATGGAAAATATGAGCTGTGGTGGATTTTAAAATCAGAATTGTCAGGGTAGTGACCATGCCCCGGGCACTTTGATAATCTGTATGACCACGGCTGTATAACCAGTTATTCAGTGCTGAGAGGATCTTTTGCGCAGCATTTTGTACTGTCCAGGAATCCGGCGTGCTGTAATAGTCACTAATAAAACCATTGATACAGGCATGGCTGGCTTCTTTGCCCGCTTCACTGGAACTCATACCGTCGGCTATAGCAACAACGATGCCCTTGTTTTTCAGAGCATAATTGTCCGGTATGTAGGAGGAGAGACAATCGTCATTATCAGCTTTGATGCCTTTATTGCTGTAAAAGCCAAGGCTGATGGCAAGTTTATTGGTCATAGTTCCATTATAGAGAAATGGTGAGAACAAGTCCTGAATGATACGGAGTTGTTCTCTATATTGTGATTTCTATTCTGCCATAATGATATATTACAACAGTTATTGAGCATTAATTGACTTCAATCATTTCCACAGTACCATCAGGCAGAACTTCTGCCATATGACCCTTGGGTTCTTCAATGAATTGAATGGCAACCAGTACAAACAGGGCAGCACCGGCAATAGTCAAAAAGAATATTTGCGGTGAGACAAAGGATAAAACAGTTAAAAACAATACCGCACCAACATTACCATAAGCACCAACCATACCCGCAATCTGGCCTGTCATACGGCGTTTAATCAGTGGCACCATGGCAAACACAGCCCCTTCACCAGCCTGTACAAAGAAGGAACACAGCATGGTAACAGCAACGGCGAGAAATAATGACCAGCTGGATTCAATATGACTCATAATAAAGTATCCGGCGACCAGGCCCAGCAGGAAAATGGTGAGTGATTTTTTGCGACCATATTTATCACTGATTAAGCCGCCGCCTGGTCGAGCCACCAGATTCATAAATGCGAAGCCGGAAGCCAGTAAACCTGCCATGATCGCTGTTACACCATGGCTTTCATGAAAAGTATCATAGAAAAACAGGGGTAACATGGAAACCACGGCTAATTCGGAACCAAAAGTAACCAGATAGGCCAGATCCAGAATAGCGACCTGCTTGAATTTATAACGGTGAATTTCAGGGACTTCCTGTTTTAGATGTTCATTATTAATATGAAAGATTTTGTAAACATTGTAAACAAACAAAACACCAATGCCGACATAAATCATATTTGCAGTATTGGCTTCAAGCAAGCTGACACCAGAGGGCGAAAGTTTCCAGGTCAGCAATGCCAGTGTGGCATACATAGGTACTGACATCAGAATATAGAAATACAGATCGCCTTTAGAGGTTACTTCCATCGCACCCATACGTTTGGGTTTAAAGTAGGTTGAACCTTTTGGCGTATCGGTGACACTAAAGAAATAGATAACGGAATAAATCAGGGCAATTACACCGGTCAGGCCAATAGCATAACGCCAGCCGTCATCGCCGCCAAAAACCAGAGCAATAGTTGGCAAGCTCATGGCAGCAGCAGCTGAGCCAAAATTACCCCAGCCTCCGTAAATGCCTTCGGCAACACCGACCTGTTTGGCAGGGAACCATTCACCCATCATGCGGATACCAATAACAAACCCGGCACCAACGAAACCCATTAAGAAGCGGGCCAGTGCCAGTTGTTCGAAACTGTCTGCCAGGGCGAAGATAAAGCAGGGAATACTGCCAAGCGCTAATAAGGTTGAATAGGTTCTTTTGGGGCCAAACTTATCTACCAGCATCCCGATAATAATACGTGCCGGGATGGTCAGGGCGACATTTAATATAAGCAGAGTTTTAATTTGCTGAGAGGTTAGCCCCAGAGTGTCTTTAATGGCTATCAGTAAAGGTGCATGGTTAAACCAGACAAAAAAGCTGATAAAGAAGGCTATCCAGGTTAAATGCAAAATTTTTGTTTTTCCGCTAAAGGAAAATAAATTCAGTTTACTATTGGACATGATGGTATTCTCGGTAAAGTTTTTTTAATGATGCTTTATAACAGCATAAATCAGACCAATTCTTGATAAGATATTGAAAGCTAAAGTAATATTATATTAATTATAAATGCGGCTTTACTTGGTTGCACATTTATGGTGCAGCATTGCAGGACAGGTTTCCATAAATGGGTATAGTATGGTGCATGGACTTCTTTGCCCTGGCATCTGGAGGTAAATCAAGCGGTGATATGCCGTTGAAGGGTGCTAATATATTATAAGGTTTCTTGCCAGCAAGTAACTTTAATCACTGAACTTTGTGTTTAGAAGGTCGAAATGACAATCTTTTTATGACATCACATTCTGTTCTTCAGAAATAAGCTATACAACTTATTTTTTCAGGTTAAGAATGTGTGAACTGGTATAATAATTGCTGACTTATACATGTTATTTATTTTTGGAAATTATAATGCCATTGCAAGCCCCTTATCAGCCAGCTAAAACTCCATCTTTGCAGACAGAAGGTTGGCAAAAAACTACCTGTCCATATTGCGGAGTCGGTTGTGGTGTCATCACCAAAATGGATCAAAATGGTGTGGTATCCGTCAAAGGTGATCCGGATCATCCAGCGAATTTGGGACGGCTTTGTTCCAAAGGTACAGCACTGGGTGAAACAGTGGCTTTGCATGAAAGGCTTTTATACCCTGAAATTATGGGTGAGCAGGTCAGTTGGGAGCAGGCATTGTCAACCGCTGCAGGCCGGTTTAAAGAAACCATCCATGAATTCGGTGCTGACTCTGTTGCCTTCTATGTTTCCGGACAATTATTGACTGAAGACTATTATGTCGCTAATAAATTAATGAAAGGCTTTATTGGCTCTGCCAATATTGATACCAATTCGCGTCTGTGTATGTCATCAGCCGTTGCGGCTTATAAAAGGGCGTTTGGTGAAGATATTGTGCCCTGTAGCTATGATGATCTGGACAGAGCCAAACTCATCGTTCTTACCGGCAGTAATACTGCCTGGTGTCACCCAGTGCTTTACCAGCGCATTGGCCAGGCAAAGAAATTAAATCCGGATCTGCAAATAGTAACCATTGACCCCCGTACAACACAGACTACCAGTATTGCAGACTTGCATCTGCCCATTAAACCAGGCTGTGACAGTGTTTTATTTAATGGCTTACTGGTTTGGCTGCAGCAAAATGGCGAAACTAACAGCCTGTATCTGGATAATTTTACCAGTGGCTTTAAACAGGCACTGGAAGCAGCGCTGAGCAGTGCACCTGATATTGAGTCTGTAGCAGAACAATGTGCTTTGCCGGTTGCTGACGTGGAACGATTTTATCGTTTATTTGCGCGTACTGAACGGGCAGTGACGGTTTTTTCTCAGGGGATTAACCAGTCCAGCAGTGGTACGGATAAAGGTAATGCCATTATCAATTGTCATTTACTGACGGGAAGAATAGGTCGCCCGGGTATGGGACCTTTCTCATTTACCGGCCAGCCCAATGCGATGGGTGGTCGTGAAGTAGGGGGATTGTCCAATCAACTGGCAGCCCATATGGAAATTGCCTCTGAGCAACAGCGCCAGCTGGTTCAGGAGTTTTGGAACTCTCCTTTTATAGCGGAATCGGAAGGGCTTAAGGCTGTTGAGCTGTTTGACGCCATTGCTGCCGGAAAAATCAAGGCTGTCTGGATCATGGCAACGAATCCTGTGGTGAGTATGCCTAATGCGGATAAAGTGAAAGCCGCTCTGGAAAACTGCCCTCTGGTGATTGTTTCAGATTGTATTCAACAAACTGATACCAGTAAACTGGCGCATATTTGTTTTCCGGCAACCACCTGGGGAGAACGTGACGGGACTGTTACCAATTCTGAACGTAGTATTTCCCGGCAACGATCTTTTTTGCAGACACCCGGGCTGGCACAGCCGGACTGGTGGATTATTACTGAATTTGCCAGGCAACTCGGCCTGGAAAAAGACTTTGACTACCATTGCCCGGCTGATATTTTTCGCGAACATGCACGGCTGTCAGGCTATAAAAATAACAATGAAAGGCTGTTTAATCTCTCCGGGCTTGCAGAGATCAGCAATCAGCAATACGACTCAATGACCCCGTTACAGTGGCCGGTGACCAAAGAAATGCCACAGGGAAGTCCCAGGGTACTGGAAAACGGACAATTCTATACACCGGATAAAAAAGCTCATTTTATTGCCATAATACCCCGGCCACCCGAACATCAGGTGAATGAAACCTATCCCTTTGTTTTAAACACCGGCCGGGTACGTGATCATTGGCATACCATGACCCGAACCGGTATGTCACCACGGCTTTCATCTCATACCATTGAACCCTTTGTGGAAGTCCACCCGGAAGATGCGAAACGAAAAGGGATTATTGAAGGCGATTTGGTCAGGGTCATTAGCCCGGATAAAGAGAATAAAGCAATTAAAGAGATTATGGTTCGTACTCGAGTGAGTGACAAACAGCAACCGGGCAGTGTGTTTGTTCCCATGCACTGGAATGAACAATTTAGCAGTCAGGCAAGAGTAGGCTCTTTGATTGCGTCAGTTGTTGATCCAATTTCCGGGCAGCCGGAATTAAAACACGGTGTGGCCGATATTAAAACCTGTCAGGTTAGCTGGTATGGCTTTATGATCACGCGCAGCAGACCCCGGTTAGAATTTTCTAAATATTGGTCACGTTCCCGGGGCAAAGGATTCTGGCGTTATGAACTGGCAGGATTGAAAGCACCGCAGGACTGGTCAGAACATGCGCACAAACTATTTGGGCACAGTGTTGAAAATGAAAACTGGCTGGAGTTTTACGATAAAAATCGAAATCACTATCGTGCAGTGAGAATGTCCGGAAAACGTCTGGACAGCTGCCTGTTCATCTACCCGGACATCAACCTGCCGCCCAGGGACTGGTTAATTAACCAGTTTCATAAAGATGAAATCACCCAACAGGAAAGAAATAATTTACTCCGGGGTGAAGCACCTGCCAACCAGGAAGAAACCGGTAAAATCATTTGCGCCTGTTTTAATGTAGGCGAAAAAACAATTAATAAAGCCATTAAACAACAGGCACTAAATAGTGTAGATGCCATAGGTGAGCACCTGAAAGCAGGAACCAACTGCGGTTCCTGTAAACCGGAATTGTCTGAGTTATTAAAAAATGCATTAGTCTCTTACCAATAATATTTAATACATTTATACAAAGAAATAAATATTATTGTATAAGAGACTTATCCACAGCTCGTCCGGGTTAGGGGCTAAATAGTCGTACCTGGAAATTCTTTTATTAATTTTGCAAGCAATGTATTAGAATAAGAATTGCAGAGATTGAAACGATCTCTATGAATTACACCAACAAGTTGACAGTACCTTTTTTGAGAATTCAGGCAGTTGAAAAAAATAATCATTGCTCTTCTGATTGGCATTGCAGGATTTCTCCTTGCATCACTCGCGTTTACAGCAAAAGAGGCTGCTCTTGTAGGCTTAATCGCTTTTCTGGTTACACTCTGGACAAATGAGGGGCTTCCGTTAGGTGTCGTATCTCTGCTTCCGATCGTACTTTTTCCTTCTTTTGATATTCTAAGCACCAACGACACCTCGCTTAACTACTCAAAATCGATTATTTTTCTCTTCCTGGGCGGCTTTTTTCTGGCAATTGCAGTAGAAAAGACAGGACTGCATAAAGTTATTGCAAATAAAATGCTCTCTATCTTTCCTTCGACGGTGAGAGGGATCATCTTTTCACTCTCTATCACTTCTGGAATGCTAAGCGCTTTTTTATCAAATACGACCACGACTCTTTTACTTATGCCGCTGGCACTTTTTCTTACTGAAGATATAAAAATCAAGATGAGATTTGCTCTTGCTATTGCCTATAGCGCGAGTGTTGGAGGGATTCTGACTCCTATCGGAACCCCGCCTAATCTTATCCTGATGGGTTTCATGGAGGATAAAGGACTGCCAGCGATTCCTTTTATGCAGTGGGTCTGGATGGTATTACCTTTGGTGCTGGTAATGTTTTTTGTGGTCAGTTTTATACTTTCACTAGGTGCTTCTGAGGTAAAAATCCAGGCAGACAAGACAACAAATACTATGACCAGTGAACAGAAAAAAGTTTTATTCTCTTTTCTTGCTCTGGTGCTCCTGCTTTTTGCAAATGCCCCTGTCAAACCTTACTATAATGGTTTAGGACTTAATGAAAAAGGCATGCTGCTCAGTTTTGGTCTGTTAATGTTTTTGCCTCCTGTGAATGTGCTGACCTGGAAAGACAGCAAAAAAGTACCCTATGAAATTATATTTCTCTTTGGTGCCGGTTTCTCCATAGCAGCGGCCTTTACGAGCACGGGACTGGCAAACTCTGTGGCATCCTATCTCCTTGAGATCAAGACACTGCCACCAGTTTTGATAATGCTTTCGATTGCAGCAATGGTAACCTTTACCACAGAAATCACCAGCAATACGGCACTGATTTCAATAATGCTGCCTGTCCTTTATGCCTTCACTGAAGCCAGCGGTCTTGATACAACACTATTTTTGATGATGGCAACAATATGTGCAAGCTATGCCTTTATGTTACCCATTGCTACGCCTCCCAATGCTATTGCAATGTCCAGCGGAATCGTCCAGGTAGGTACAATGGCAAAATATGGATTTTTGTTTAATATCATAGGAATTGTTCTGATAGTAATAATTGCGTCTCTGTTTTGGAGCAATTTTATTTAATAAAAACCTTTCTTTTTATCATTTTTCGGGCTTTATTTGTTTTAGCTTCTAAAATATCACGAGTGCTTCCAGAAGCTGTATAAACGTAGAAACTTTTGCAATAGAAAATCCTATGAAATGCCCAAAATGCAACTATGAGCAAAATACAAATCCCATTGCATGTCCTAAATGCGGGATCTATTTTGAAAAATATTTAAAATATCATGGGCAGGACAACACTGAAAATCAGCCAACATATTCCTCTATAGTCTATAAACAATCGCTGCCGGAAAAAATTAAAAATTATGACTGGTCGAGCTTATTGTTTTATGTCGATGATAATACTGATTCACTATTATTAGTGGGACGTTTGATCAGTTTTATAATTATTTTTATCTGGGGCTGGTTCTTTATTTTTTCATCCATTGAAAGCAATTATGTTGGGGAGTCATTTATGCACCTCATTAACCTGCCTTTTCATGAAGCAGGGCATGTGATATTCAGTCCGTTTGGCTCTTTTATTACATCACTGGGTGGGACTCTGGGACAGATGCTGATCCCTATTATGTGCTTGTGGACGTTTCTTTTTAAATATCGTAATACCTTTGGTGCGGCAATATGCCTGTGGTGGCTGGGGCAGAATTTTCTCGATATTGCCCCATATATTAACGATGCCAGAGCAGGTGTTTTACCACTGGTTGGCGGGAACACCGGACAGACCTCGCCTTACGGATTCCATGACTGGGAATATTTATTAACCGAAAGTGGTTTGCTGCACTATGATCATTCTATTGCCCGAGTATCATTTTTTATTGGTACAATGATCATACTGACCGCCTATGCATGGAGTGGATTTTTATTGTTTAAACAAGTAAAAAATGTAAAACATTAGTATTCTTTTGTACTGATAAATGCAATCTGCACAGTATCAACCCATCTTAATTCGAGAGGACATTGTATGATTTTATCCCGCTTATACCTTTCAGTTCTTCTTATAGCCAGTTTTATTTTTATGCCCGTAACTATTCGGAGCCAGGAACAGAATGTACGTCCGGGAATCAACCAATCTTACCAGACGCCGGATTTTCAGCAATGGCGTGCTGTCTTTGAAAGCCCGGGACGTGAAGTCTTCGACCGCAGGCACGCTATCCTGGACGTACTTCAATTAAAATCAGGCATGAAGATTGCGGACATTGGTGCAGGCACCGGGTTATTCACACAACTTTTTGCCCAAAGCGTCGGGCCTGAAGGCCAGGTGTACGCTGTCGATATTTCCAGAAATTTTGTTGAGAATATAGAACGCCGTGCACGTGACAACGATTTAAGTAATGTTCAGGGTGTGGTCAACAATGCTAAATCGGTCAACCTGCCGCCGGAGTCAATTAACCTGGCCTTTGTTTGTGATACCTATCACCACTTTGAGTATCCTCTGACCACATTGCAATCAATTCACAATGCTTTACGACCCGGCGGAACGCTTGTGATAATTGATTTCAGACGTATTCCGGGCTTTAGCTCAAAATGGGTCATGAACCACGTCAGGACTGACAAGCAGGCGGTAATAGAAGAAATCGAGTCAAAGGGCTTCCAAATGGTCGAGGATAATTCGCTATTACAGACAAATTATTTTCTGCGATTTTTAAAGATGTGATTTTAATTCTTGCTATTGATTTTATTCTCCAGGAAAAAGCGGCCATTTTATGACAATCCGTAAATTTGAAATTTAATGATTTATTATGAAAATGGCCATTGGATTGTCTCTCACAAGCTCATAATAGTCAATCAAGAAGACCTGCCTGAGTGACTAATTAAGTGACTAAGCGGTAATTCATAAATATTAAAACACAGAGACATGAATCGATTTTCGAGTCTTTTTTAGGATGTATTTGATCAGCAGAAATGAGCACAAACCGGTAGTTGATCCGGCAGTAATATGCTCATAGCTGACAGTCAAGCTCAGCAAACTGACAGACTGTTCAAGTGACAAAGCGGTCATAGAATATCATTAATAAGACCCTGTCAAAAGATCGGTTTCTCGGTTAAAGCAACCATCGTCTACTTTAACTGAAACGGGAGTTCGTTGCCAAAGAAAAACCCGGTACGTAACCGGGTTCTTCACTTGCACATTATTGCTATTTGAATGGTTGTTATTCAATCAGATTTGTTTGCGTCGTTTACCAAATCCGAGTCCAGCCAGACCAAGACTGAGAAGCGCGAAAGTTGCGGGTTCAGGAACTGCGTTAGCGCTGATGTTGTCGAAGTCAAATGCTGCTGCCGAACTGCTGAATACAATTTCCGCGCTGTCGAATGCGTTCGTGCTACCAATTCCAGCAAATCCGCCTGGGAAACTCGGGTCTGGCGACGCGCTGTATGTCAGTGATCCCAAGTCGATAGCCCCATTGAACAGAGTGATCGTGACGTCATCAAGCACTGTTCCGACGGCAAGAAGCGCATAGCCAAAACCGAACTCTGACATTAAACTAGGCATGGCAATCGTGATAATTTCGCCGACCGGATTATCATTTCCTAAAGCGGATGGCTGGGTTATGTTTGAGGTGTTTCCTGGGCCGATATTTGACACAAATGTATTGGAGATTGTCTCAGAGAAGGTGAAGCCATTAATCGTCAACCCATTTAATGCTGTCCCAATGGGGACCTCACTAAAGGTTACATCGGGTGACGCAAAACTTGCCTGGGACAATGTTATCAGGGTTGCCTTGGATTCCATGGAGAGGACTAGAGCAAAAGCTGCCATCATTGATGTAATCATCAATTTGGCTCGTCGGAAGTTTTTCATTGATTTTACCTCAATAGAGAATTGAAATTCAGTACCACTCTGACTATGGGCGGCGTTTAACAATTTTATGCACATACCATGCCACCTGTGTGGTGTGGTATACTTTAAATAAAATACATTACAAATTCATTATGCGATTACGTGTAGTAAGAAAAGTTTAAGTGTAAAAAAATCGACACTATATATGATTCGATCGAATCTAGATGCAGTCTCATTGGCTAACAGCGGACATTAAGATGGAGTTAGAAAAGAGACCGCTATCGACCGAAGCTGACATTTTCAGATTATATTCATGACTGACCGCTTTTGCTGTAAAGAGCCTGTTTCACACAAATACTGAGTGTCAGCAATCACCACGAAGCTGCCTTTCAGTAGTGTATCTCTGACTGACCGTTTATGGACGACAGCTGACCTTGAAAGTAGTAATCTCTGCAACACCCTTAAATAAGGGAAATATTTTGCTTTCATTTCCTTAGCGACGTTTTTTCAGAGTGTCTATTACGACCCCTACAGGGCATAAAGCTCTTTATTGTTTCCTCCCAACCGCAAAAAGCAGAAAAAATCTACTATGGGGATCCAGGGACACCATAGGTAAATTGCTTTGTTTTATTCCTGTCACATTAAACGGAGGTTTAATGTGACACATTTCTCAACAACAAAAAACACCTGTATTCAGGTTAAATCTGTTGCAATTAACCATCTCATAAATCATGATCTTAATTATTCATTAATTTCTATATAATTGAGACTTTGCCAGTGGAAAAACAGAAATCTGCAAAATTAATTGGCTATGCCCGAGTCAGCACTGAAGATCAAAGCCTGGATCTCCAGATTGATGCACTAAAAAAGGCAGGGTGCCATAAAAAGGATATTTTTGTTGATAAAGTCTCAGGAGCAAAATCAGAACGCCCTGGTTTAAGTGCTTGCATAGAATCTCTGAATAAAGGTGATACGTTGTTAGTATGGCGTTTAGACAGACTAGGGCGTTCCATGCCTCATCTGGTCTCTGTTGTCGAATCCCTAAAAGAGCAGAACATTGGATTTCGTTCAATTTGTGATGGCGCCATAGATACCACCGCAGCATCGGGTGAGCTGGTTTTTAATATTTTTTCTTCACTGGCTCAGTTTGAAAGGCGACTGATACAAGAACGCACCAGAGCAGGACTGGCCGCAGCACGTTCAAGAGGGAAAAAGGGTGGCAGAAGAGCTATAAGATCAGATAGCCCAAAAGTTATTACAGCCAAAAAGATGCATCAGGATAAAAGTTTGTCGATAGATCAAATTTGCCAGTCATTGAAAATTTCAAGAGCGACTTTTTATCGTTATT
>CBDTVA010000043.1:0-12501 GCA_965363935.1 uncultured Gammaproteobacteria bacterium
CTGCTCTTAATAAGAAAGCAGGAATCCTCTTGCTTTAGCTGGAGGAGGAAGTCAAAGGGCTATAAACTTATCCTGCATGACTTTGATCTGATCGCGCAAGCGGGCTGCTTCTTCAAACTCCATATTGTGGGCATGGGTATACATCTTATCTTCCATTTCTTTGATTTTCTGCTCCAGATCTTTTCTTGAAACAATCTCATATTTGCCGGATGCTTCAGCAATTTTGCGTTTTTTTGCCACCGCCAGACCGGCTCCGGGAATGGTGGCTTCGAGAATATCTTTGACCGATTTTTTAATTCCCCTGGGCGTGATGCCATGCGTTTGATTATAGATTATTTGCTTTTCCCGCCTTCTGGCAGTCTCATCCATTGCCCGTTTCATTGAGCCGGTGATCCGGTCGGCATAGAGGATCACTTCGCCATTGACGTTTCTTGCTGCCCTCCCCATAGTCTGAATTAAGGAGCGCTCAGAGCGCAAAAAACCTTCTTTGTCTGCATCCAAAATAGCCACCAGGGACACTTCAGGAATGTCCAGACCTTCCCTGAGCAGATTGATCCCCACCAGAACATCAAACTCACCCAGTCGTAAATCACGAATAATCTCAACCCGTTCGACAGTATCAATATCAGAATGAAGATAACGCACCCGAACATCATGTTCCAGATAGTAGTCCGTCAAATCCTCGGCCATTCGCTTGGTCAAAGTCGTCACCAGAACCCGTTCATTGAGATGCACTCGTTTACCTATTTCTGACAGTAAATCATCCACCTGAGTTGTGGCAGGTCTGACATCAACCGGTGGATCAATAAGGCCTGTTGGTCTTACCACCTGCTCTGCAATGGTACCGGATTTATCCGCTTCATATTGAGACGGCGTTGCTGAAATAAAGATAGACTGAGGAGCAAGACGTTCATATTCTGCAAATTTCAGGGGACGATTATCCATGGCCGAGGGCAAACGAAAACCGTACTCAACCAGATTCTGCTTGCGTGAACGATCGCCCTTGTACATGGCGCCAACCTGGGGAATGGTTACATGGCTCTCATCAATAAAAATTAAGGCATCCTCAGGCAGATAGTCCAGAAAAGTAGGCGGCGGCTCACCCTTTTCCCGACCGGAAAGATAGCGTGAGTAGTTTTCAATCCCTGAACAATAGCCCAGTTCCATAATCATTTCCAAATCCAGTTGGGTGCGTTGTTCCAGACGCTGCGCTTCCACCAGTTTGTTAAGAGAATAGAGTTGTTCCAGGCGTTCTTTTAATTCGATTTTAATCTTTTCAACAGCCTCAAGCAGCGTTCCTCTCGGGGTCACGTAATGGGTTTTAGGATAAATTGTCACTCTCGATACACGCCGTAGCACTTCTCCCGTCAGCGGGTCAAAGTAGCTCAGTGATTCCACTTCTTCATCAAATAATTCAATACGCACCGCTTCACTATCCGAATCTGCCGGATAAATATCGATAACATCCCCCCGTACCCGATAGGTTGCCCGATGCAGTTCCGCATCATTGCGTTTGTACTGAAGTTCTGCCAGGCGTCTTAGAATAGTCCGCTGATCAACCATATCCCCCTTGACCACATGCAGCAGCATTTTCATATACGACTTGGGATCACCCAAACCATAGATACAGGAAACAGAGGCAACGATAATGGTATCTCTTCGTTCTAATAATGCCTTGGTAGCAGACAGGCGCATTTGTTCGATGTGTTCATTAATCGAAGCATCTTTTTCAATAAAGGTATCCGATGCCGGAACATAGGCTTCCGGCTGATAGTAGTCGTAGTACGAGACAAAATATTCAACTGAATTAAAAGGAAAGAATTCCTTCATTTCACCGTATAATTGAGCCGCCAGAGTTTTATTGGGTGCCAATATCAGCGCAGGACGCTGCAGATTTTGTATCACATTGGCCATGGTAAAGGTTTTGCCTGAGCCGGTAACACCTAATAAAGTCATGGCTGCCTCACCATCCTGGACGCCTTCGGTCAGAGTTTTAATCGCCGCAGGTTGATCACCGTCGGGAGTAAACGATGAAACCAGTTGAAAGGATTTTTCCATGGAATTTTAATTCTCTTTTTGCTGTTTCGAATGGCGTAAATAGTATGCCCTTCGTTCATACATGTGATAAAATCAGCAGCCATAAACTTTTTTATCTAACGCTTATAAAAAAGAAAAATGCATATTTACTCCTTTATTTTACGCTAGAGGCACTTCACTTGGCTATACAGTTATCCAATCGGGTTCAATCCGTCAAACCTTCAGCAACTTTAGCCATCACCGCCAGAGCCAAAGCGCTTCGGGCTGAAGGTAAAGCTATTATTGGCCTGGGTGCAGGCGAGCCGGATTTTGATACGCCTGAGCATATTAAAGCAGCTGCCATCAGAGCCATTAATGAAGGCTTTACCAAGTATACTGAAGTGAGTGGTACGCCAGAACTGAAACAGGCCGTCTGTGACAAATACAAACGTGATAATTCTCTGAATTACACCCCGGATCAGGTGCTGGTATCCAGCGGCGGCAAACAAAGTTTTTATAATTTGTGCCAGGCACTCCTAAATGATGGCGATGAGGTCATTATTCCAGCTCCATATTGGGTTTCTTATCCAGATATGGTAATACTGGCCGGTGGTAAACCGGTTGTTATTAACGCCGGAATTGAGCAGGGCTTCAAAATATCCCCTGAACAACTGAAAGATACAATTACTGAGAAAAGCCGCCTGCTGGTATTGAACAGTCCGTCCAATCCGACGGGTGTTAGCTATACCCGTAATGACTTAAAAGCTATAGGAGAAATACTAAAGGCCTTCCCGGACATTATTATTGCCAGTGATGATATGTACGAATATATTGTCTGGTCTGCTGAGCCGTTTTGCACCATCGCCGAAGTCTGTCCGGAACTATACGATCAGACAGTGACGATGAATGGCGTGAGCAAGGCCTATTCAATGACCGGCTGGCGTATTGGTTATGCTGCGGGGCCGGCATCACTGATCAAAGCCATGACCAAGGTTCAGTCACAAAGTACATCCAACCCCTGCTCTATTTCTCAGGCAGCAGCACTTGAAGCCTTAAATGGCGATCAAAGTTGCGTCCAGACCATGTTGACTGCGTTTAAAGAGCGACATAATTTTGTTGTTGCTGCCGTCAATAATATTCCAGGCGTCCAGGCTTTGCCTTCTCAGGGGGCATTTTATACTTTTGCCAATATGCAAACACTGATTGATCAGACTGATGGCGTAAATAATGATGTGGAACTGGCAGATTACATTCTGAGTAAAGCTGAAGTTGCTCTGGTACCGGGTTCTGCCTTTGGTGCACCGGGTTATATGCGTTTTTCCTTTGCCACCAGCATGGAAAATTTGCAGCAGGCAATTGAGCGTCTGCAATCGTTATTTGCCTGATCCCGGCCAGGCACACTCATTCCTGTGACAGGATTAATTGATGACAGGCTGCTTCAGGCTTGAAAAACTGCCCTTATAACCCAATTTTGTCTGGTAGACCTGAAGAGCAGGAATAAGTACCTTTCGAAATAATATCGGTAAAAAGCATAGCAGTATTTCAAAGGTAGTCATTAGCAATATAATCATAATCAGGATTTTTACAACATGAGTGACTTTCCCTTTGTCGTTGATATTCAAGATTCAGCCCACTTTGAGCAGCAGGTTATTGAAGCGTCCAAACAACAACCTGTGCTGGTCGATTTCTGGGCAGACTGGTGTCAGCCCTGTAAAATTCTAATCCCTCTGCTGACCCAATTGTCCGAAGAATATCAGGGCGCTTTTATCCTGGCCAAGGTAAATGCCGATCAGCAACAGGAATTAGTCTCCGCCGCTGGAGTCCGGAGCCTGCCAACAGTCAAATTGTATAAAGATGGCGTGGTTGTGGATGAATTTATGGGTGCCAAGTCTGAGGGAGAACTGCGCCAGTTTCTGGATGCTCATGTCGAAAATGAAACAGATAATGAAATAAACAAGGCTCTGGCATTGTCCGAAGCGGGTGAATATCAACAGGCAATTGAGTTTCTACAGTCTCTGAATCAGCAGGATCCCTCTAATACAAAGATTTATATGGCTATTGCTAAAGTTTACCTGCAAGCTGCTGATTTTGATAATTGTGCAGCGGTACTAAAGGCTCTGCCTGCCAATATCCAGATCAGCGATGAAGCAAAGAGACTTCAGAATGAGCTGGAACTGGCTAAAGCCACCAGTGAAGCACCGGAATTGGATGTCATTCTCTCCCAATTAGGGGAAGATCCTCAGAACCATGAATTACGGGTGCAACTGGCCAATCATTATATCGTCTCACATCAATACGAGCAGGCACTGGAGTCACTGCTTTATATCCTGTCACAAGACATCAATTTCCAGGAAGGCGCAGCCAAAGCTGCTATGCTGAAGGTTTTTGAAATATTGGGCGCTCAAGACCCATTGACCAGGAAATACCGCGGTAAACTGGCCACTTTACTCTATTAGACTTCTTTTTAGAGATCAGGTTTTAAGCCCGAATTGTCATTCGGGCTTAATTTGACTCTTAGACTACTTGCCTTGCTTAATAGCAGCAGCAAGACGTTTGGCGGGTACATAGCCGGGTAAACTGGTTCCATCTTCCAGGAACATGGCCGGTGTACCCTGTACTCCTAATGCCTGGCCTAACTGAAACTGTTGAGCCACCGGATTATCGCAACTCTTTTGCGGCACTGACTTCCCTTCTTTGGCATCGGTCATAGCTTGGGCCGGATTTTCGGCACACCAGACGCTAACCGCTTTGTTGTATGAACGTGTACCTACGCCTGATCTTGGATATGACATATAGCGCATAGTAATGCCTTCCGCGTTATAGTCTGCCATTTCCCGATGCAGCTTGACGCAATAGGGACAGTCGATATCGGTAAAAACTGTAACTTTGGATTTTTCATTTTCGGCCGGATAGAC
This sequence comes from uncultured Gammaproteobacteria bacterium, assembly GCA_965363935.1. Lineage (GTDB taxonomy): Bacteria > Pseudomonadota > Gammaproteobacteria > GRL18 > GRL18 > CBDTVA01. The sequence goes on from CBDTVA010000043.1 coordinate 4,932, forward strand.
AATCATTTTACTTTCGTCCATTGATTGCAGCAGCTTTCCTCTTGCTTCACCGCGTTTCTTTTCCGTCAGATTTACACGACTTTTGACATCAATAATATCGCCACGAAACATCATGGTGGCGTCTTTATTGAAGTAAAAAACGGTAGAATCATAACTGACTTCATAAAGACCGGGCAAAGTGGTTTCTTCAATGCTGCTGGGCTTGGTACCGGGCATGAGCTGATTCAGTGCAGCATCCAGCTCAGGGGTTGATGCTGCCAGGGTTATGCTACTCACAAGCGCACTGCTGATGGTAACAGCAGCAGCTATTCCCAGAGTGAAGGAGTGCCCAAGTGTACGTTTGGCTAATTTATTGCTACTTTTTTGTTTAAAATTCATTAATAAGTTTCCGTTTTAGTCTCTGAAATTAGAAAATTGTAATGCCACAGATAAATCCTGCTCTCTCAGCATCGCCATCACAGCCTGTAAATCATCTCGTTTTTTTCCGGTCACACGAACCTGATCCCCCTGTATTGCAGACTGAACTTTTAACTTTTTGTCTTTGATCAGTTTAACAATCTTTTTTGCATTATCTGTATCAATGCCCTGTTGAACCAGCAGTTTCTGTTCCATCAGCTTACCATTAGGTTTTATATCGCCTTCTTCCAGACTTTTAATGTCTAGTTTCCGGCGCACCAGTTCTTTATGCATAATATCCAGTAGCTGCTGGACCTGAAATTCACTTTCACTGCTCAGTGTGACTTCTTCCTTTGACTGCTTAACACTGGTTTGAGTTCCCTTAAAATCGTATCTTTGTGTAATAGCTCGATTGGCATTATTCACTGCGTTGGTCAATTCATGCATATCAATCTCTGAAACAATATCAAATGAAGGCATTTCTCATGCTCCTGAATTAGTTCCTGAATTAGTTCCTGAATTTTTGAGTTTTCAATTGTCCTGCCTATTTCAGGGCAATTTCTTATTCTGACAATCCATTTTAATTGGCAAATTACAATTGTCAATTTGTTGACTCATTTTAATCCAACCGATTTATTCAGCTTTAACCTCTGGGGTGGTGCTTGGCATGCAGATCTTTTAAGCGTTCTTTGGCAATATGGGTATAAATCTGGGTGGTGGATAAATCACTATGTCCTAATAGCATCTGAACCACTCTGAGATCGGCGCCATGATTGAGCAAGTGTGTGGCAAAGGCATGACGTAACACATGGGGTGATAAAGTGGCCGCGATTCCAGCTTGCCGGGCATAGCGTTTCACCATATACCAGAAAGTTTGCCGTGTCATACCATCCCCTCGGCGAGTGACAAACAGTTTATCGGATACAGAAGAGCCCATCAATTCCGCGCGAGTACTTTGCAGATAGATTGCAATCCAGCTCAGGGCTTCTTCCCCCATGGGAACCAGGCGTTCCTTATTGCCCTTGCCAGTCACCCGTACGACACCCTGTTGTAAATTGACTCCGGGAATATCCAGACCCACCAGCTCAGAAACCCTCAGACCCGTTGCATATATCAGCTCCAGCATGGCTCTGTCACGCACTCCCAATGAGTCCTCTAAATCCGGCGCTTCCAACAGTGCTTCTACCTCCCGTTCCGACAGAGTTTTGGGTAAAGAACGCCCCAGTTTGGGTGATTCCAGCAAGGCACTGGGATCCGTCGTTATTTGATTTTCCCTGATCTGGTATTGATAAAAACGCCGAATGGTAGAAAGCATACGAGCCGTAGAACGAGCTTTAACGCCCTGTTCAAGGCGATGCGCCAGATAAGCCTGCAAATTGCTCCGGTTAAGGGATATCAGACTACCGGCCTTGCCGCATGCCGACCATCTGGCCAGGCCTTTCAAATCAGTATTATAGGCACTGAGAGTATTCTGGCTTAGTCCCTGCTCCATCCAGAGGGCATCCAGAAACTGTTCAATCAGATATTCATCCTGCTCCAGTTGAGCCTTATTCAATACTGGCTTTTTCATGTATCAGCAGCCATTGTTTTATCTGCAGGTAATTTATCGCCCCCTTTTGGGTTGTTAGCGTATCACCGGCATAACCGCCAACGCCAGAGGCAGACACAACCCGATGGCATGGCACAACGAGTGGAAAAGGATTATGCCGGCAGGCATTTCCAACAGCTCTCGGACTCGTATTGAGTTCCTTTGCCAGTTCACCATAAGTTTTTACCTGACCAGAAGGAATTTGCAGTAATGCCTGCCAAACTTTTTGCTGAAACTGCGTACCTAGCTGCAGTTTACAGGGTAAAGAAAAGCGGTATTTGGAGCTCAAAAAATAAGCATTGATTTGTTGGGTAATTTTACTGGAAAAAGCCGCTTGCTCAGAGACAGTCCCAGGAAAACTCCCGGATTCTGCGATTGTGGTCTTGCGTTCGAGGATATCGGGACCGGTGGCGTTGCTGTCTGGTTTTAATGGTAAAAATTCAATGCCCGTAATGACATCATTGGAAAAGGAAATAGTAATAGATATTAGTTCAGCACCGGGAAAAGTAAGGTTCAGTTTCATTGTGTTATTACTCAAGGCCGTTTTAACATATCCTGTTTTCCGCAGCATAAGGCCATCCCTGGCCAAGCGCCGCTCCCGCACATCCTTGTGCTCCGCAGCATAAGGCCATCCCTGGCCAAAAAAAAGGACACTTATTTCGAGTGTCCTTTTTTAGCAGCTTTTATGGTACAGCGAAAGATATATTAGCCCAGTTTTTCCTTGATACGCGCAGATTTACCACGACGATCACGCAGATAATAAAGTTTGGCACGGCGTACATCACCACGGCGTTTTACATCAATGCTGTCAATCATAGTACTATAGGTTTGAAAAACACGTTCAACACCTTCACCATAAGAAATTTTACGAACAGTAAAAGCTGAATCAAGGCCACGGTTACGAACGGCAATAACAACACCTTCAAAAGCCTGAATACGCTCGCGCTCGCCTTCTTTTACTTTTACATTCACAACCACTGTATCACCAGGGCCAAATTTAGGCACTTCACGCCCCATTTGTTCTGCGTTTAAAGCATCAATTATCTTACTCATTCGTTTGCTCCAATAACCTATGGCCCTGAACCCCAGGGTTGTATTAATTAAAATTCTGTTCCTGAATGAAAGCCTGCAGCAATAGCTGCTCCTGTTCACTCAACTGCCGATTTTCCAGCAAATCGGGTCGTCTCTGCCAGGTGCGTCCCAAAGACTGTTTGAGACGCCACTGTGCAATTTTTTTGTGATCACCGCTCAGCAATACGCCGGGTACACAGTCACCTTCAAAATCTTCCGGCCGGGTGAAATGCGGGTGGTCCAGAAGACCTGAATAAAATGAATCATTCAAGGCCGACTCATTATGTCCCAGCGCCCCCGGAATTAACCGGATTAAGGTATCAATTAGTACCATGGCGGGTAACTCGCCACCACTTAATACATAATCACCAATTGAACACTCATAATCAACATAGTGTTCAATCAGGCGTTCATCAACACCTTCATAGCGTCCTGCCAGAAAAATGAGCTGTTCATTTGCGCTCAGTTCTTTGACCATATTCTGAGTCAGAGGCTGCCCTTGCGGTGACAAATAAACAACTTTAATTGTTTTTTTGTCCCTATTACCCGTCGTCCCCGCCTGATGATTCGAGTCTTTTCCTGGCCGGTCTTTAATTGAAAGTATGGCATCCTTAAGAGGCTGTACTTTCATCAGCATTCCCGGCCCACCGCCATAAGGTCGGTCATCAACCGTCTTATGTCTGTCTGTCGTAAAGTCTCTGGGGTTGGTCACCCCGATTTCAATTAAACCATTTCGTATTGCCCTGCCAGTTACTCCGTGTTCGATGGCTTCAAACATTTCGGGAAACAAACTGATCACGTCAATACGTTTTAACATAACTTTGCAAAAAAATTGTCCAGTGAAGCTAGCTATCCCAGTTCGTCCGGGCCTTGTTTTTCATTGCTGTCATTCCAGTCAGCCGGCCAGTCCACTGTGATAACACCCGCATCCAGATCCACTTTTAAAACATAATGATCCAGAACAAAGGGGATTAAGATTTCCTCTGCAGCTTTTATTTCACCGTCTCGCGGCTCCGGCCTGATTATCAGCACATCGTGCGCTGCGGTTTCCATCAGGTGGGTCACCCGGCCAAGCTTAATACCGTCCAGGTTAACAACACTTAACTTGATTAAATCAGCCCAGTAGTATTCATCATCTTGGGCGGCTTTAAAGCAGGAACGTTGAACCGCAAGCTTTGCCCCAATCAGGCTGGCTGCAATTTCACGATTATCGTAGCCAGAAAAATGGGCTACGACACCCTTACCATGGGCTTTCCCAACATCCAGGGTAATTGCCTGCCAGTGCCCCCCCTGGTGTCCACCAGGTTTAATTTGCAGTGACCTGTAGCGAACAATATTGTCTCTTGGTTCGGTGTATGAGTAGATTTTTACCCAACCTTTAACACCAAAATATCCTGTTATTTTTCCCAGGATTTGCAGCTCTTCAGATTTATCAGGCATTCAACAACAATTCAATAAATTGATACACTAAGGGCAGCCTTAGAAATGTGAATTAATTTTTGCGCATGCCCTAAGCCAATTCCTGGCTCTGAGATCCCTAACCTGGAATAGCTAATCTTAAGCCGCTTTTTTATCAAACTCTTTAATTAAGGTTGAAACACGAACAGAAGCCTGCGCGCCCTGGCCAACCCAATGTTCAACACGGTCTTTTTTCATTTCAAGACGAACTTCCTGGCCACGAGCCATAGGATTGAAATAACCCAGCTTCTCGATAAAGCGACCATTACGGGCAGAACGGCTATCTGTTACAACGATCTGATAAAATGGACTTTTTTTAGAACCGCCACGAGCTAGACGTATAGTAACCATTGGTCTAAATTCCTCAATATAATCAATAACTTAAAGCAATATAGCTGAGTCTGGCCAGCCAAGACTGGAAACTTAACTTAAACCTGCTCAGAAAAAACGGGCATTTTACTCTAATTTCATGAGCAGATAAAGCAATTTTTGGATTATTTTTTATTAATTCGGGGAATTAAGTACTAACACAGGATAAGTACTAAAACGGCATTCTTCCCGCTCCGCCACCACCCATACCGGGCGGCATACGTCCTTTCAGACTGCGCATCATATTTTTCATACCGCCCTTGGAGAATTTTTTCATCATTTTCTGCATTTGCTTAAACTGTTTCAACAGACGATTCAAGTCCTGAATCTGGGTACCGGAACCTGCAGCAATGCGTTTTTTTCTTGATCCTTTGATTAACTCCGGCCTCAGGCGTTCGCCCGGTGTCATGGAATTAATCATGGCTTCAATTTTAACCAGTTCCTTGTCATTAACCTGATCCTTTACCTGACTGGGAACTTCACTGACGCCCGGTAATTTGTCCATCAAACTGGTCAGACCACCCATTTTTTTCATCTGCAGAATTTGATCGCGAAAATCTTCCAGGTCAAAGTTTTTACCTTTTTTGATCTTCCTGGCCAGTTGCGCCGCTTTTTTGTGATCAACCTTCTGCTGGGCTTCTTCAACCAGGCTGAGAATATCTCCCATACCCAGTATGCGCGAGGCTAAGCGATCCGGATGAAAGGCTTCCAGTGCATCTGTTTTTTCACCAACCCCCATGAATTTGATGGGTTTACCGGTAATTTGACGAATTGACAGTGCGGCACCACCGCGTGCATCACCATCGGTTTTAGTCAGGATCACACCCGTTAATTCCAGGGCGTCATTAAAGGCTTTGGCAGTATTGGCCGCATCCTGACCAGTCATACTATCAACAACAAACAGAGTTTCAACCGGATTGATGGCACTGTGCAGGCGCTTGATTTCCCCCATCATGTCATCATCAATATGCAAGCGACCCGCAGTATCCACTATGACCACATCCAGATGTTTCTTACGGGCATGCTCAATGGCCTGACGTCCTATATCAACAGGGTCCTGAGAGGTATCACTGGGGAAAAATTCCACCTCAACTTCTTTTGCCAATGTGGCCAGCTGCTCAATCGCTGCCGGACGATAGACATCAGCACTGGTAACCAGAACCGACTTCTTATCCTGTTTCAAGAGCCGGGACAACTTAGCCACACTGGTGGTTTTACCAGAGCCCTGCAAACCAGCCATCAAAATCACTGCCGGAGGCTGAACATGCAAGTTCAGGGAGTCATTGGTTTTTCCCATCATGGTGATCAGCTCATCATTGACCACTTTGATTAATGCCTGTCCCGGTGAAATACTTTCAATGACTTCCTTGCCGACGGCACGCTCTTTCACATGGGCAACAAATTCCTTGACCACTGACAAAGCAACATCCGCCTCCAGTAACGCCATACGAACTTCACGCAGGGTATCTTTAATATTATCTTCCGATAATCGCCCCTGACCACGCAGATTTTTGACCGTTTTGGCCAGTCGTTCCGTTAAACCATCGAACATAATGAGTGATGCGCCTTAATAAAGTGTTTAGCTGGAGTTGAAATTTTAATTTCTTACTCCAGCTTATCCTGTGTTAACAATAATTCGCCTATTATAGTGACACACTTATGACTAAGGAAGCCCTTAACCGTTTTAAGAAGCTCTTGGGCAATAATTTTTTGATTTTTAACCCGCTATATCCCAACCCCATAAGCATTGACGCCGCCCGGCAAATAATGGAAAATACTTTAAAACAAGGACAACCTGAAACAGCAAACATCTGGAAGATGTTGTTTATTGCTGCCTTCAGGTGAATTAATGTTAAGGACAGACAGAAGCATGCAAACGGAAGGATCCTCACCCAGCACCCAATCTGCTGCCAGCCCAATTGACAGCTTTGACTCAGATTATCCGCAAGGGCGCAGAATAGCGGCAAACATCACACAGTTTACCTTTGATCTTATCGATTCCCATGAAGAACTCAGAGTCGTGAAATTTAACGGCACAGAAGCCATTTCAACGCCCTTTGAATACAGCGTCACTCTTGCCAGTAAAAATGACCTGCTCAAAGCTGACCAGTTTATGAGCAAATCCGCTCTACTGACCTTTATGAGTCATGATCAAAACGAGTTACTGCACGGCGAAATTGCGCAATTTGACCAATATGATGAACAGGGTGATTATCTGCTCTATCATGTTCTTCTGGTGCCGCGCTTCTGGTTTTTACAAAAACGACACAATCATCGTATCTTTCAGAACCTGAGCGTAGTGCAGATTATTGAACAGATTTTCTTAGAGGCCGGGATCAGCACCGATCACTATAAACTGCAATTGAGCCAGGAATATTTGCCTCGAAGCTATTGCACCCAGTATGACGAAAGCGAGTTTGATTTTCTAACACGCCTGATGGTTGAGGAAGGCCTGCATTACCACTTTGAGCATCATCTGGATCGTCATATTATGGTGATCGCTGATCACACGGCAGCCTTTGCTGACATTCAGGGCGAAACCCAGCTCCCCTATCACCCCAGGGACGGCCTGAACCAGAAAGTTGAAAACATCTTCGAGTTCCGGTTTCTTTTTCAGACCCGTTACGGCAAAGCCAGCAGCAGAGATTATTGTTTTAAAAAGCCACTTAATACCTTACAACACCAGCA
>CBDTVA010000044.1:0-12489 GCA_965363935.1 uncultured Gammaproteobacteria bacterium
TGGAGACTGCAATTTATTGCTTAGAGTCTTCAACCTATTTCTTAGTGTCTTCAACCTATTTCTTAGTGTCTTCAACCTATTTTTTAGAATCATCCACTTCTTCAAACTCTGCATCAACCACATCGTCATCGGCCGTATTTTCCGCTGTACCCTGAGCGTCTTCGGCAGCACCACCAGCGGTACCAGCAGCATCTCCAGCCTGATTAGCATACATCCGTTCTGCCATTTTCGCAGAAGCATCGGTCAGCGCCTTGGTTTTCGCCTCGATAGCATCCTTGTCATCACCTTTAATTACTTCTTCAAGGTCTTTAATCGCTGCTTCAATAGCCGTTTTTTCACTCTCTTCTATCTTGTCGCCCATGTCTTCCATAGACTTCTTAGTGGCATGAATCATATTGTCAGCCGTATTGCGCAGAGTGACCAGTTCATGGAATTTTTTGTCATCTTCCGCATGTGTTTCTGCATCATTTACCATACGTTCGACTTCGTCATCCGACAAACCACTGGATGCTTTAATGATAATAGACTGTTCTTTGCCGGTAGCCTTGTCTTTGGCAGAAACATGTAGAATACCATTGGCATCCAGGTCGAAAGACACTTCAATCTGAGGTGTGCCACGATGTGCAGGCGGGATATCCGACAGGTCAAAGCGACCCAGTGATTTATTCCCGGAAGCAATTTCACGTTCACCCTGAAGCACATGTACGGTGACTGCAGTCTGGTTGTCATCCGCTGTGGTAAAGACCTGTGAAGCCTTGGTTGGAATCGTGGTGTTCTTTTCAACCAGCTTGGTCATTACACCGCCAGCGGTTTCAATCCCCAGAGACAGAGGTGTTACATCCAAAAGCAGAACATCTTTCACTTCACCGCCCAGGACACCGCCTTGAACTGCAGCGCCAACAGCAACCGCTTCATCCGGGTTGACATCTCTGCGAGGTTCTTTGCCGAAGAATGCCTGTACTTCTTCCTGCACCTTGGGCATGCGTATCTGGCCACCCACCAGAATCACTTCGTTGATATCTTTGACGGATAAGCCGGCATCGTTAATAGCAGTACGGCAGGGATCAATAGTACGCTTGATTAAATCTTCAACCAGTGATTCCAGCTTGGCACGGGTGACCTTGACATTTAAATGCTTTGGTCCAGAGGCATCGGCTGTGATATAAGGCAGATTCACATCGGTTTGCTGAGTAGAAGACAATTCAATCTTGGCTTTTTCTGCCCCTTCTTTCAAACGCTGCATTGCCAATGGGTCACCACGCAGATCCATACCCTGATCTTTCTTGAATTCATCAGCCAGATAATCAATCAGACGCATATCAAAATCTTCACCACCCAGGAAGGTATCACCATTGGTGGACAATACTTCAAACTGGAATTCGCCATCAATTTCAGCGATTTCAATAATTGAAATATCGAAGGTGCCGCCACCCAGGTCAAAGACCGCAATGGTGGAGTCGCCTTTAGTCTTGTCCAGGCCATAAGCCAGCGCCGCAGCAGTTGGCTCGTTAATAATTCGTTTTACAACCAGACCGGCAATTTTACCGGCATCTTTGGTGGCCTGACGCTGAGAGTCATTAAAGTATGCAGGTACAGTAATAACCGCTTCAGTGACTTCTTCACCCAGATATTCTTCGGCAGTTTTCTTCATTTTTGCCAGAATTTTTGCTGAAACTTCCGGAGGGGCCATTTTTTTGCCATGAGCTTCAACCCAGGCATCACCATTGTCAGCTTTGACAATTTTGTAGGGTACCAGATCAATATCTTTTTGTACCGCATCTTCACTGAAGGTACGGCCAATCAGACGTTTGACGGCATTTATTGTATTGGCAGGATTTGTAACGGCCTGACGCTTGGCAGGCTGACCGACCAGAATTTCATCATCGGTATAGGCGACGATGGATGGAGTGGTACGATCGCCTTCCGCATTTTCAATAACCCTTGGCTTGTCTCCATCCATAACAGCCACACATGAATTGGTTGTACCCAAATCAATACCGATAATTTTACCCATTGTTTTCTCCTAAAAAAATTCTTGATTACTGTTTTGTTTAATGGGGTTAAATTCCCATCTTTCAAGGGGTTATTCCCCTGACAACTTGTTTGAGGCTTTTATTTTGCCACCATCACCATAGCAGGCCGGATCAGGCGTTCATTGAGCAGATAGCCTTTCTGCATGACCACCACAATAGTGTTAGATTCTTTGCCGGGAACTTCCTGCATGGACATAGCCTGGTGGAATTCGGCATTGAATGCATCACCTTCCTGTGGCGCAATGTCTGTTACACCAATTTTAGCCAAAGCATCATTCATCATTTTTAATGTCAGTTCCATGCCTTCACGAATTTTATGCACGGCCTCGTCTTCAATATCCAGTTCAATTGCAGCACTGATGCCCATTTCCATGGAGTCTTTTACCGGCAGTATTTCATTGACCATTTTTTCAACACCATACTTTCTGGCATTGGACACTTCTTTTTCCGTACGGCGGCGGACATTTTCCATTTCGGCTTTGGTGCGCAGGGCAACATCCCAGTTATCGTCCGCCTTGGCCTGAACTTTCTTGATATGAGCAATCAATTCTTCCGCTTCCAATGCCGCCAGCTCATCAACTACTTCTTCACTATCAGTAGCATCACTCCCGGTGGTGCTTTTCACTGCGCTATCCGCACCGACAGCGTCTTCTGAGGTCTGTGCCTTAGTGTCTTCCTGTGCTGCCTGCTGTTCAATTTTTTCTTCTTCTGCCATGTTTTAAGTCCTGAATATCTCTACTGTTTAGCTAGGATCCCATCTTTCTTACTCAGCCCAAGGCTGTCTTTCTTACTCGGCTCAAGGCTGTTCACTCACACACTAAAATAGGGGTTAATTTTCATGATTCAAGGCTGAAGTCAATAATTTTGCGGTTAAATCAACAATTGGAATAACTTTGCCATAGGCCATGCGGGTTGGTCCGATAACGCCTAAAACTCCCATAGTCTGCCCTTCTATCTGATAAGGGGCCGCAACGACAGAACAATCACCCAGCGGTTCATAACCGGATTCATCACCGATAAACAGTTGTACTCCGTCAGCATCACTGACCTGATTCAGTAAAGTGAGAATGTGCTGTTTTTCATGAAACGCTTCAAATAATTGCCGCATTCTGTCCATGTCAGCTATATCATTGTATTGCATCAGGTTTGTTTCACCGCTGATCATATAATCGTTTTGCGCCTCATGATGCTCTGCAAAGGCATGAGTGGCCATTTGTATTGCAGAACGCATCATTCCATCCATCTGCTGACGGGTATTTTCCATTTCCAGAAACAGAGTCTGGCAGACTTCTTTAATGGATTTTCCTATCAATAAAGTATTCAAATAATTGCTCATTTGCTGCAACTGGGCGTTGCTGTATTCACGTTTCAGGTGCAGCACCCGATTCTGAACTTCATTGTCACTTTGCACCAGAACGGCCAGCATACGATGATTAGACAGAGGTATGAATTCAATTTGAGTCAAAGCAATGAGTTCTTTCTTTGGCAGTACCACCAGCCCTGCCATTTTGGTTATATCGGACAGGGTTTCAGAGACATTTTCCAGAGTCAAGCTTTGTTCATCGCTGTCTTTGATATGCGCTGCCAGTTGCTCCAGAAGACGTTTGTCCGGCACTCTTACGGATAGCAGAGAATCGACAAACAATCGATACCCCTGCACCGTCGGCACACGCCCGGCTGAAGTATGTGGAGAATGAATTAAGCCCATTTTTTCCAGATCAGCCAGAACATTTCTAACGGTTGCCGAGCTGACTTTTAAACCGGAATATTCCAGCAGTGCTTTGGAACCCACCGGTAGTCCCTCGCTGATGTAAGTTTCTACCAGCACTTTCATAAGCTGACCAGCACGTTCATCAAATAATTGGCTTTTTGTCACATTCATCACGTATAGTTAAAACTAATTCTATTGGTCATTTTGATTTACCTTATACATAAGGCTGAGTTGTGCAGATTCAAGACAACAAACCTGTATAAATGACCGCTAATTTAGCTTATTGACTCATGACAGGCCATAAATAATAGTCTGGCTATTTAGTTTCCTAATCTTTTGTGCTAGTTTCTTAACTTCATAAAAAATTAATCTTTCGCAAAAGGCTAGCGTGCAGCAACTGAAAACATGACAAAACAAAATGATAATGCAAGTAAAAAAAGAACATTTGAAACCATAGGCCTGATTGGAAAATACGCTGATCCCAGCGTCGGCGATGCACTGGTCAGTCTGCATGAATATTTTTCTGACAATAACCGCCATGTGCTACTGGATGAAAGTACAGCAGCAGTCTTTAGCGCTCATGACATGGAAGTCGTGTCCAGAACCCAGCTGGGTGAACGAAGTGATCTGATTATTATTGTCGGGGGTGATGGCACCCTACTCAGTGCAGCACGCAGCCTGGTTGGCTTTGGCGTTCCCTTACTGGGGATCAACCTGGGGCATTTAGGCTTTCTGGTAGATCTGTGTGCTATTGATGTACACATACCACTGGATGAGATCATGGCCGGTGAGTACATCGAAGAAAACCGCTTTTTGATCATTAGTGAAATCGAGCGTGACGGTGACTATTTTGGTGGCGGAAATGCCTTCAATGATGTGGTGGTCCATAAAACAGATGTTGCCCGCATGATTGAAATTGAAACGTATATTGATGATAAATTTATGCACTCCATGCATGCCGATGGTTTAATTATCTCCACGCCAACCGGTTCAACGGCCTATTCACTGTCCGGCGGCGGCCCTATTTTATACCCGTCACTTAATGTCATGGAACTGGTGCCCATTTGCCCCCATACCATGAGTAACAGACCCGTGGTGGTGTCTGGTGACAGTGAAATTGATATCGTGGTCAGTGATCGTTTTACCACCCAGGCTCAGGTTACCTATGACGGTCAGATAAATTTTAATCTTTTGCCCGGTGATCATGTTAAAATCATGCGCCATCCGATGCAGATTACCATCCTGCACCCGAAAAGCTACGATTATTTTGAGATCCTCAGAGCTAAATTGCACTGGGGTGAGAAACTTCGCAATTAGGACCCTGGTTCATAAAGACTGGTTCATAAAGACTGGCTCATTAAAGACTTATGCTTAACCACATTACGATAAAAAACCTCGCTGTTGTTGATTCACTGGAACTGCAACTGGACTCGGGCCTGACGGTTTTGACCGGTGAAACCGGCGCAGGTAAATCCATTCTGATTGACGCTCTGGGTCTGGTGTTGGGTGATCGGGCAGAAGCGGCGGCCGTTCGATATGGCGCTGAACGTGCCGATGTTGTGGCAGAGTTTGATGTGCAGGATCCGCGTATTGAACAGTGGTTAAAAGAACATGAGCTGGACAGTGACTCTGAGTGCCTGATCCGGCGAACCATCAGCACCAAAGGACGTTCCAGAGGCTTTATTAATGGCCAGCCCATTCCATTGCAGCTATTGCGGGAGCTGGGTGAAAAACTGGTTAATATCCATGGTCAAAACACTCATCAGGCCTTACTCAAAACCGACGAACAAAGGCTGCTACTGGATAATTTTGCCGGCATCAGTCCATTACGCAAAGAAGTAAATCAGTATTATCAATTGTGGAAAAAGAAATCCTCTGAATATCAGAAACTTAAACTGGATACGGCCGAACGTGACGCCAAACTGGATTTATTGCGTTTCCAGGTTGGGGAGCTGGATGAGCTTGATCTGCAGGAAAATGAATCCTCCAAACTGGAAGAAGAACACCGCAGGCTCAGCAATGCCAACCGGCTGATCGAATCATCACAGGCAATACATTACCAGCTGGCAGAAGATGAACAAAATAGCATCAGTTATCAGTTAAATCGCTGTTTGAATGATTTACAAAGCTTGTCAGAGCTTGACACCACGCTCAATCCAATCTCTGAAATGCTCAGCAATGCGCTGATCCAGATTGATGAGGCCAGTTCGGAGTTGCGCCATTATCTGGATTCTCTGGAGCTTGATCCGCAACGGCTGCAATGGCTGGATCAACGCATCAGCGATATTTATGATCTGTCACGTAAACACCGCGTGGAAACGAATGAGTTGCTCGCTCATATCGAAACTCTTCGTTTAGAACTGGAACATCTGGAACACGCCGACTCACACCTGGAAACCCTGCTGGAGGAAGTTAATAGCGCTAAAAGCGGGTATTTCAAACGAGCAGAAAAACTCACCCGAAATCGTAATAAAGCGGCTAACCTGCTGGCACAACAGGTCATTGTCCATATTCATGAACTGGGAATGAATAACTGTTTGTTTGAAATACAATTATTTCCAGTGGAATCGGAACTGCCTCAATTACACGGAATGGAGTTCATTGAGTTTTATGTCAGCACCAATCCAGGGCAGCCATTACGTCCTTTATCCAAAGTGGTTTCCGGTGGCGAACTTTCCCGCATCAGTCTGGCTATTCAGGTTGTTACGGCACAGTTTAGCGATATCCCAACGCTTATTTTTGATGAGGTGGATGTGGGTATTGGCGGTGGAATTGCCGAAATGGTCGGCAGCAAGTTAAAATTACTGGGCAGCAACTCTCATAACAAGACGCAAAACACCAGCTCTCAAAATAAGGCTCAGATTTTATGTGTTACCCATCAGGCCCAGGTGGCTTCTCAGGCTCACCAGCACCTCAATGTCTTTAAACAAAGTGATAGTCAAAGCACAACCACTCGCATCAGCCAGCTGAATGAAGAGCAGCGGATCGAAGAATTGTCACGTATGATGGGTGGGGTAAAGATCACCGAGCAAACCCGCTCCCATGCCCGGGAAATGCGCAAGCAGGTAAGCGACCTGGAATAATACTTCAGGGCTATTTATTTTCTGCCTGGCAAGCGGGGCAGACACCATAAATATAGAGACTGTGATCGGTCATTTTGTAGCCAAATTTTTCTGCAACTTTGTGCTGACAGGACTCAATAGTTTCTTCCATAAACTCTTCCACTTTGCCGCATTGCTCGCAGACCAGATGATCATGATGTGATCCCTGATTAAGCTCAAAGACCGAATGCCCGCCTTCAAAATGATGGCGTGAAACCAGGTCGGCAGATTCAAATTGCGTCAGAACCCGATAAACCGTGGCCAGGCCAACATCTTCACCCAGTTCCAGCAGCTTTTTATAGACATCCTCGGCACTCATATGCCGCGTATCACCTTTTTCCAATAACTCCAGAATTTTCAAGCGTGGCAGGGTTGCTTTTAAACCCGCTTTTTTGAGATCAATATTATTCACTAACACAAGTCCTTAATTCTGGAACGCTTTACCGGCGAAGACTAAAACCTAAGCACCTCATATGACATAAAACCTGCCCCGGCAGGTGCTTTTATGGCGATAATATTGTATTATCGCGTTCACTAAAGTGTTAATTGGCTAAAAACTTTCTAACCACATGTCATGTGCCAATAGCTAAACAGCCAGTATACAGAAATTACTAAAGAAATCATTATAGAAATGCGAAATATTATTATTACCGGACTTATTCTTACTGTTTTGTTTCTGACTGCTTGTACATGGGCACCGGATCTTTCTGATATTGGCCTGCCCAGAGTCCATAAAGTTGACGTTCAGCAAGGCAATGTGGTTGAGCAGGATCAAATTAATCAATTACGTCCGGGTATGAACAAGGAGCAAGTCCGTTTTGTCATGGGTACGCCCATGCTGGATGATTCTTTTCATGCAAACCGCTGGGATTATTTGTATCGTTTTAAACCCGGCTACGGCACTATAGAAACAAAACAGGCGACGCTGTATTTTAATGAAATGGATAAGCTGGTTAATATTCAGGGCACTTACCGCCCCGGAGATAAGGCGGAGTCCACTCATAGTACAACTGAAATTGTAGTAGTCCCTCTGGAAGATTATGAAGGCGGAGATGAAGATGGAAAAAAAGGCTACTGGAGGCGGTTTGTTGACTTTTTTTCCTGGACAGATGAGCATCGAGGCATACCGAAAGATGGCGATGTACCGGTGAACCCGCGTGGTGAAGGAGAAACAGGTCAGGGAACCATAGAGAGTTCACCTCAAACCAGTGGCGAATGAATGGTATTTGCCCCAGCAAGCCGCTGCTATCCGCCTTTTTTCATTTTTTTACCTTCAGCGGCCCGCTGTTTTCTGACCGCCTTTGGATCGGCAAGCAGTTTTCGATAAATTTCAATTCTATCCTTATGCTGCAGTGAAATGTCCAGTTTGGTCACTTTGCTGAAAATGCCTACCTTATTCACCTGAAGATCAATTTCCGGGAACTCGGCCAATATCCCGGATGCTATAATCGCATCCTCAACGCTGGCATTTTCATCCACTTCCACAGTAAAAATAACTTGCGCAGCAGGCGTTGCATAAGCCACTTCCACAATAATCTGGCGCAGGTTTTTATTCACTACCATTTCACTTTCCATAGACATCAACCGCCCGCTTACAGAAAGCATCCACCATAGTATTCGCTATCTGACTGAAAATAGGACCAAAAGCCATACTCATTAGTTTATTGGAAAACTCAAATTCCAGATCCAGAGAAATTTTACAGGCGTTTTCATCCAGGGCATTAAAGCGCCAGAATCCCTGCAAATGTTTAAAAGGACCTTCGACCAGGCGCATTTCAATCATTTTGTTTTTTTGCATGCGATTCAAGGTGGTAAAGGTTTTGTTCATACCCATATGCTGAATTTCTACCAGGCCTTTCACTTCATCCTGAGTCTGGCTGAGAATTCTGGAAGCGCCGCACCAGGGTAAAAAAAGCTGATAGTTATCCACATCGGCCACCAGATCATACATTTTCTCAGCACTATAAGGGATCAAGGCAGTTTTACTAATACAGGTCACACTAGATTCCCATAATACTGCGCACAAATGCAATCACACCCATGGCATTTAAAAAGACCACTACTACCATCAGGGGGGCAACATAACGCACCAGAAAAGACCAGACAGGATACCAGAAGCGATTGATGTTCAGTTCTTCACGAGAGTAAGCTTTTTTCATTAACCAGCCGGCATAAATTGCAATCATTAAGCCACCTAGCGGCAGCATGATATTTGAGGTCAGATAATCCAGAAAATCAAATGCGGTCGCATCTTTAAGGATCACAAACTCACCATATTTGGTGGATATTGCAGATGAAAAGGTAAAATCACTGGCCAGATTAAATGAAAATACCGTCAGCAGTCCCATTAACCAGACCAGAAAACCAGAAATCACTGAAGCTCTGATACGTGAAACTTTAAAGGTTTTCATACTCCAGGTAATAGCAGGTTCAATCAGGGAAATACTGGATGTCCAGGCAGCGAAAACCAGTAAAACAAAAAACAAAGTACCAAACAGAGTTCCGTAATCCATATTACCAAAAGCCAATGGCAGGGTTTTAAAAATAAGGCCAGGGCCTGCTCCGGGCTCCAGGGCATTGGCAAAAACGATGGGGAAAATGACCATTCCAGCCAAAAGAGCCACCAGAGTGTCCATAAAAGCCACCGCTATTGAGGCTTTAGCGATAGATGTGTTTTTCGGCAAATAAGAACCATAAACCATAATAGCTCCCATACCCAGACTCAGGGTAAAAAAAGCATGACCCATTGCGCTGAGGATCCCTTCGGTGGTGATTTTACTGAAATCAGGATTGAACAGGTACGCTAAACCCTGTTTGAAATATCCTGTATCAATGGCGTAAAAAATCAAAATAATCAACAAAACAAACAACATAGGCATCAGAAAAGTTACTGCCTTTTCCAATCCACCTCGAACACCTCTGGCAACTATCATCATGGTCATAAAAATAAAAATGCTATGCCAGGCAAGCAAACTTTCCGGACTGCTGACCAGACTGGCAAAAACACTGTTCACAGCTTCGGCTTCAAGCCCGGTAAAGACGCCAGACGCCATACGTGGGATGTAGGCCATCGCCCAGCCGGCAATAACACTATAATAGGAAAGGATCAAAAAACCAGCTATAACCCCCAGCCAGCCCAATAATCCCCAGGAACGAGAGTGACCGGATTCTTTGGCCAGATGTTTCATGGTGGTCACTGGATCCTGACGCCCACGTCGTCCCAGCATGATTTCAGCCATCATGATTGGGATACCAATACCCGCAATACAGAACAAATAAATTAATACAAAGGCACCACCGCCATTTTCACCGGTAATATAGGGAAACTTCCAGATATTACCCAGACCGACTGCAGAACCGGTAGCTGCCAAAATAAAGGTCAATCGGGATGACCATAGCTCTCTACCCGCTGAAGGCTCTCTTCCAGCTGACGGCTCTTTATTAGCTGACGGCCCTTTCCCAAGTGATACAGAGTCAGACATGTTGTACATTCCTTAATTAATGCTTTTTTTTTTACCACATTGTACCATTTTTTTGTATAATTACCGCCATGGGAAAAAAGAAAAAGAAAACACCGAGCAATACGATTGCGCAGAATAAAAAGGCGCGTCACGATTATACTCTTGAAACTGAGTTTGAGGCGGGTCTGGTTCTTCAAGGCTGGGAAGTCAAAAGTCTGCGAGCCGGCAAAGCACAAATCAGAGACAGTTATGTGCTGTTAAAAAATGGCGAGGCTTTTCTATTCGGTGCCTTGTTCACCCCCCTGCTTACAGCATCCACTCACATTGTTCCCGAACAGCAACGCAGCCGAAAACTTCTGCTGCACAGTTATGAATTATCCAGACTCATTGGTGCCGTAGAGCGCAAAGGCTACACCATCGTTCCTCTGTCCCTGTACTGGAAAAAAAGCCGGGTAAAATGCAAAATTGCCCTGGCTAAGGGTAAACAGCAGTTCGATAAGCGGGCATCAGAAAAAGAACGTGACTGGAATCGGGAAAAGGCCCGGATAGCAAAAATCAAATAAATCGCAACGCTCGAGGATTAGCAGGCTCAATAATTGCCAGGCCTAAGAAAAAAAGCCCGTATCAGAAACCTGATACGGGCTTTTTTAATATTGCCTTAACACCTGCATTACACAATGCGTAATGCAGGTTAGAACATATTACTTGGCAGCTGGAGCAGCAGGTGCTACAGGAGCTTGAACAGACCATTGCTTCATTCTTTCTTCGTATGCTTTACGAGCAGCTTCCATTTGAGCTTGCTGTTGTGCTTGCATTGCCTGCATACGCTTTTGCTGAGCTTCGAACTGAGCTTTTGATGCTGGGTTTGGAGCTACTGGAGCAACAGCTGCACGAGGAGCTGGAGCTTGAGGAGCATAACCGTAACCTGGACGTCCGCCATAGCCACTGTTGTCATAACGGTTGTCGCCATATCCCTGCATACGGTTGTCCCAGTTGTTATAGCCATTACCATAACCGCTACCGGAAGCAGAACCACGAGTGTTACCACGACCACGGCCACGTCCGCGACCTTTAATAGTGATTTCAACATCACCATCCATGTCAGCATCACCAGAACCGTCGCCCCAGCCATTACCATAAGCATTGCCGTAAGCGTTGTTGTTCATGTCGTTGTAACCAGAACCGTTCCAGTTAGTATTGCTGTTTCCGTCGTCCCAGAATGCGCTGGCAGTCATAGAAGCAGTAGCAGCCGCAATAGCTGTAGCAATTAATAATTTTTTCATTGTATACTCTCCAAAATCGTTTAAATAATAGTTAATGTGTTTATAGTTATCAAAATGATAAAGCGAAATCCAAATAAAACTTTACTACGAATTGATAAAAACATAATTTCAAGGTTTAAACATCTACCCCTCAATGTGCTGCTTTCTCAATCTCTTTATTAAGTGAAGCCATTATATATCCATCTTTAAGTATAAGCAATCATTAATATACATTTTTTCTAATATTTATTTTTTTCTAACAATATTGATAGTAACAAATTCAAGGAAATACCCTCCTGTAACTCAATGCAGAACTCTTAAAAATTTCAGTAGTTATTTGAAAATCAAAGTAATTCAGGTCATAGCTTGAAATATATCGCAAAATTTCCTATCCTTCATCCCCAGTTTTTATCTCAAATTGATTTTATCCAGAACAATCATTTGATTGAAAATATTGATAGTTGTGGATGCCTGTACGAATTATTCCTCATAACAATAAGCATATGATGACAACTCATAATATTAATTCACTCGTTAATTTCTTTCACACCTATCAGGCTCAATTTCCAGAACTTGTTGATTATGAAGCTCAACTTAAAAAAATTCTGCAACAACAAAGCCCACAACACAGTGCTGTCGCATATTAATGTTAAATTAAACAAATTTCAATTGAATATCGTGCAATAAACATTAATCTAGTTTAATTCTATTTGAATCGTCGTAATATTGTAAATTATAGCTTGTTTATTATAAATTTTATTCCTCAGAAATATTACAGGAACAGTGATCCCTTTTACACAATGTGTATGTTTTTTGATCACACCACAAAAAAGTTTACTCCTCCTGTATTTACTCAAAACGTAGCTGAAATGCTCGGGCAAGCCGTTCTTTAACTTCTTCAGGTTTCAACCATGGACCGGT